>DATNPK010000096.1:300000-375392 GCA_036703275.1 Coleofasciculaceae cyanobacterium
AGTAAGATTAGCGGTAGAGTTCATGTAGGGAAAGGCTCGCAGATTACCAACTCGATGATTCGTGGCCCTGTAACCATCGGTAAAAACTGCAAGATCCAAAATTGCTTTATCGGTCCTTATAGCAGTATCGCCGATGATACAACCTTAATCGACATTGATATCGAGCATAGCGTGATTCTTAAAGGAGCAACCTTAGAAGGAATAAGCTCTCGGATTGTTGATAGCTTGATTGGAGAAAGAGCGCATCTTCAAGTTGCACCCCAGCGTCCGAAAGCACTGCGGTTCATGATCGGCGACGACTCAAAGATTGAACTGACGTAACCAAACATAGGGGTAAGGCAGTACCTTGCTCCTACAGATGAAATAGATAATTAGGTAATGGATAAGTAGTAGGTAAATTTTAAATTTTATGTCACAAGATAGTAATAGAACACCCCGTCGGATCTTAGTTACGGGAGGAGCAGGGTTTATCGGCTCAAACTTTGTCCATCACTGGTGCAATAGCTATCGGGGCGATCGCGTGGTGGTTTTGGATGCCTTAACTTATGCTGGGAATCAACAAAATCTAGCCAGTTTAACTGGTAACTCCGATTTGCAGTTTGTTCAGGGAGATATTTGCGATCGCACTTTAGTAGATCGCGTTTTAGATTCAGAAAACATTGATACCGTGGCTCATTTTGCTGCCGAATCTCATGTAGATCGTTCCATTATTGGACCTGGAGCTTTTGTGCAGACTAACGTAGTGGGAACATTCACCCTCTTAGAAGCCTTTCGCCAACGCTGGAATCAACGCGATCGGCCTCAGTCAGACCGCTTTTTGCACGTCTCTACCGATGAAGTTTATGGCAGCCTAGATCGAGACGATGCAGCCTTTACCGAGACTACTCCTTATACTCCTAACAGTCCTTATTCAGCATCTAAAGCAGGCAGCGATCACTTAGCAAGAGCCTATTTCCATACTTACGGAATGCCTACCATGATTACTAACTGTTCTAATAATTATGGACCCTATCATTTCCCCGAAAAATTAATTCCTTTGATGTGTATTAATATCCTCTTGGGTAAACCTTTGCCTGTATACGGTGACGGGCAAAATATTCGAGATTGGCTTTATGTCGAAGATCACTGTCGCGCTTTGGATGTAGTAATTCATCGCGGTGAGCCTGGAGAAACCTATAACGTCGGTGGTAATAACGAAGTCAAAAACATCGATCTGGTAGAGCAGCTGTGTAAACTGATGGACGAGCTAGCACCGAATATCCCTGTTCGTCCCTCGCGAAACTTAATTACCTTCGTCAAAGATCGAGCAGGTCACGATCGCCGTTATGCTATTGATGCCAGTAAAATCAAGCGCGAGCTAGGCTGGAGTCCTCAAGAAACTGTAGCAGGAGGCTTGCGCCGTACCGTTGAGTGGTATTTGGCAAATCAAGACTGGTGGCAACCATTACTCAGTGAGGAGTATAAAAATTACTACGATCGGGTGTATGCTCAGGAAGCTCTTAGCTCTTAGCCCTTCGGGTTCGACAGTTGGCGACGCGTCGTCCTTTCAGGGACGCAACTGTCTCACTTTTAGCTCTTAGCTTATTTGTCTGTAATTAAAATAGCGAACACGGGGGAATTTAATTTTTTGCTCAACAATTCCCCTGCGCACCTCTGCACAGCTTAATTCTTCATCTTTCTTAATGAAAGTGGCAATAACTCATTTTGAGTGTTAGGTTCTGCGGTTAGTTGCATATATATCTTTTACTGTTTTTCTCCCCACACAATCCCTAAAGATGCTCAAAGTAGATGAGGCTCAAGTTTGTTTAGAACAAGCACAGAAGCATTGGCAGTCAAAACAATGGCAGGCAACAATTCAAGCCTGTGCTAAGGCACTTGCCATAGATCAACAGCTAGCCCAAGCTCATAAATTAATGGGTGACGCTCTGCAAAAAACCGATCGAATCAAAGAAGCGGTTGGTTACTA
Source organism: Coleofasciculaceae cyanobacterium (assembly GCA_036703275.1). Taxonomy (NCBI): domain Bacteria; kingdom Bacillati; phylum Cyanobacteriota; class Cyanophyceae; order Coleofasciculales; family Coleofasciculaceae; species Coleofasciculaceae cyanobacterium. Next base: position 301,967 of record DATNPK010000096.1, read on the forward strand.
TCAAGAAGCGATCGCCATTAAGCCTGATTTTGCCGAAGTCTATGCCAACTTGGGAACTCTCTATGCTCGACAACAACAATGGCAGCAAGCGATCGACAGTTATCAGCAGGCACTCAAGATCGAGCCTAATTTTACCGCCATATATCGGCACTTAATTAAATGCCAGCTACAACAGCAAAATAAAATAAGTTCAGTCGATCAAGCAATTCCTGAATCCGAGCAGATTTTAAATAACTATCTCCATCAAGGGCAAACTTTGCAGCAACAGGGAGAGACAGAAGCTGCTCTAAAACAATATTTGAATGCTGCCAAACTGAAACCACAACGAGTTGAAACCTATCAAGAGATTGTTAAACTTTGCGAACGTTTGGAGTTATGGCGCCAGGCAGCTAAATACTGTCGTCATATTTTACAGTTATCTATTGCTGACAACAAGAGTGCTGTCAACAAGCCGCTGGTTGCAAAATCACTTTTAGAATTGCCCAAGCTACCCCAGGGCAAAACGCCAGACTTAAGCACCGCCGAGAATCAATTTAATCTGGCTGGTTTATCTGCCAAGCAGCAAGACTGGTCAAAGGCAATCTCACACTATCAACAGGCGATCGCTCTTGAGCCAAAAATGGCAAAGGCGTATTTAGAGTTAGCTCGAATATTAGAACGCTTTGGCGAGCGCTTGAAAGCGACACAATATTGGTTACAGGCGATCGCGCTAGACTCAAAGGGAATTAGCGATCGCGAATATTTAGCACTGGGTAAAAATTTAGCCAGTCAAGGAAAACATAATTCAGCCATTACCTGTTATTATCGAGCCATCAAGCAACAGCCTAACTTGATTGATGCCTATCTGGCTTTAGGCACATTACTGACTAAATTGGGCGCAAAAGAGCGGGCGATCGCTTGCTATCTGCAAGGTTTAGAACAGCAACAACATTCTGAACTCTATTTTCGCTTAGGTAATCTTTATCAAGTCCAGCAAAAGTGGACGCAGGCTACTCTTTGCTATCAAAAAGCAACTCAACACGACGCCAAACACGCCGCAGCCTATCACGAACTAGGGGAAGCACTAAGCCACCAGAAGCAATGGTCACAAGCAGTTACTGCCTATCGTCAGGCAATTGAGCTTAAAGCCGATTTTTCTTGGTCATATAATAATTTAGGCTATGCTCTAATTCAGTTAGAACGGTGGTCAGAAGCTCTACCTATCTATCAGCAGGCGATCGCGCTTAACCCAGATTTTCCTTGGTCATATTACAATCTTGCCGAAACTTGTGGCAAACTTGGTCAATGGAATCGAGCGATTGAATACTATCAACAGTCGGTTCGGATACAGCCCGATCTGCCTCAGCTACAGCAAAAGTTAGGCGATGCTTTCTACCGTCGTAGTCAACACGATCGCGCGATCGCGTTGCAGCATTTTTTACAGGCGATCGAGCAAGATCCTAATAACCCTGAAGCCTATCATCAGGCTTTGGCGATCGATAACCGCAATATTGCTCTTTATCTCAAGCTGGGAGATATTTTACAGCAGAGTGGAGCAAGCGATGAGGCACTTGTCATCTATCAAATGGCGCTGCAAATTCAGCCAAAAAATAACGAAGTACTATCTCGTATCCAAAAATGTCGGGTTGTCCCCGTTTCACCAATTCAGGCTGGCGATAATACACCGCAACCAGATTTTCAGGCATTGGCGAATGAATTACAAGAGATTTTGCCTCACAGCGATACTCCTGAAGTTTCCATTATTATTCCCGTCTATAACCAGTTAGGCTATACTCTTAAATGCCTTAAGGCGATCGCCATTAACCTGACAGACACTCAAATAGAAATTATTTTGGTTAATGATTGCTCTACGGATCGAACTGAAGAAATTTTAGCCTCAGTTACTGCGGTTACTTTGGTTAATAGCCAATCTAATCAGGGCTTTATTCACTCCTGCAATCAGGGTGCATCTTTAGCCAAAGGGAAGTATCTGTATTTTCTCAACAACGATACAGAGATTAAGTCCAATTGTATTGAGAGTCTGGTTACGGTTTTGGCACAAGACAATCGAGTCGGTGCAGTCGGTTCAAAGCTGATATATCCTCAGGGGAGTTTACAGGAAGCAGGAGGTATTGTTTGGCAAGACGCTTCGGGGTGGAACTATGGTAGACAAGATAATCCCCATGCTCCTAAATACAACTATTTGCGTCCCGTAGACTATTGTTCGGGGGCTAGTCTGATGGTGAGGCGAGAGGTTTTTGAACGTTTAAACGGCTTTGAACGAGATTTTGCTCCAGCCTACTATGAAGATACCGATCTTTGCTTTGCTATTCGTCATCAGCTAGGACTTAAGGTGATGTATCAACCAAAGTCTGAGGTGATTCACTATGAAGGTATTAGTTCGGGTACTTCCACCACCAGCGGTACTAAAAAATATCAGTTAGTTAATGCTGTTAAGTTCAAGCAAAAATGGCAGGGTGTTCTGAATCAAAATAATTATTTACCTAATGTGGGCATTGCCAATGTTGCTTTGTCTACCAGGAAATATTTAGGTAACAAGACTATTTTAGTGATTGATAGCTATATGCCGAGCTATGATCGAGAGTCTGGTTCACGTCGTTTGTTTGAACTGTTAAAGATTTTCCAAGCTTTAAATTATCACGTAATTTTTGCTGCGGATAATGGCGTAAAAGCTGAACCTTATACTTCAGTTTTACAGAATTTGCAGATTGAAGTTTTATATACTCAACCAGGCTACGGTACGAGTATTGAGCGACAAATAACTGAGCGACTATCATCTGTCGATCTTGCCTGGATTTGTCGCCCCAATCTCAATGAAAAATATATGGCTCTAATTCGCCAAAAACCAGAAATTAAAGTTGTTTATGACACCATCGATCTACACTATCTACGCCTCAAAAGAGCTTGGGAGATTGACCCCAATCAAAATACCCAGGCCGAATGGTCACAAATGCAAGCCCAGGAATTTAAAATGGCTCATCAGGCAGATTTAACGATTACCGTTACTCCCATTGAACAAAAAATATTGCAGGCTCAAGCAATAAATAATGTGGCAGTGATCCCTAATATTCATACTCCCCGTAGCAGTAATATTCCTGGTTTTAACCAGCGTTCGGGAATCTTGTTTATTGGTAGCTATAATCATCCTCCCAATGTTGATGCGGTGCTATGGCTGTGCCAAGAAATTATGCCCTTGGTGTGGCAAACGAACCCAGAACTTAAAGTTACTTTGCTTGGTAATAATCCTAATGCAGATATCTTAGCCTTAGCTAATAATCGGATTAAGGTAACAGGCTACATTGATGATGTTAGTCCTTATTTTTTGAGTCATAAACTGTCAGTTTCTCCTCTGAGATATGGTGCAGGAATGAAGGGCAAAATTGGTCAGAGTTTGGAATATAGTTTACCAGTAGTTTCGACTAAAATTGGCACGGAAGGAATGAATTTAAGTCCCGAACAACATATTTTAGAAGCTAATAATACGCTAGATTTTGCCCAGCAAATTATCCGCCTTGATCGCGATGCTACCCTTTGGAATTATCTATCTGGCAATGCCCAACAGGCGATCGCTGACTTTAGCCCAGAAGCAGTTCAACAAAAAATAGAGCATATTTTTCAACAATTTCTAACAATAGAGGACAATCGCAAAAAAAGCGATTAATATGATGTTGTTTAAGCAAAACTTAGTAATAAAGGCATAGATCTGAGGAATTAGGTAGTTATGTATCTTTAATCACAATTAATTAAAACTAGGTAAAACATAGCTGATTAATCGACTGCCGCTCAAAATCATAGTTGACAATCTTGCTCGGTAAAAAAAAGGTTGCTCCTTAATTTGTTCAGTTAGATTTGAGAGATAACATCAGTCTTTGGCGATCGCCTAGTGTCTATTGTGAGAATTGCCCTTCATTGGAACAAGCACTATCAGAGTTGATTTTGATAGTAATTTTCACCTATTGATTTTTCTAAACCAACTTATTAAGCCACTCAAATCATAGTAGGTTATCTAAACCATGGAATCAGTTAAGTCGAAGCCGAACACTCATGCCGCCAATTCTTCTACAGAATGGTTTACGACCGAAGCAGTTGCTAAGCACAAAGCGGGTGAACCCCAAGCGGCAATTGGCTATTATTTGAAAGTCATTAAAATGGCTCAGTCACCTCCTGCTTGGATTTATGGTAATGTGATTACCTTACTGGCAAAAGTTGAGCGCAGTGATGAAGGAATTGAATTAGGAAATCGAGCTTTAGAAATACATTCTGAATCTGATGAAATTTATCGAGCGATCGCTATTGCTTCAGATAGAAAGGGAGACAACAACAAAAGTATTGAATGTTACCGTCAGGCAATTAAAATCAACTCCGAACAACCCCTTTGGGTTTACTATCGTCTGACAGAACTTTTAACCAAAGAAAATGCTTTAGATGAGGCGATCGCTATTGGACAGCAAGGAATCAAACAAAACCCCAACTCCCACTGGCTATACTATTATGTCGGAGAAGCCTTGGCGGCAAAACCAGAATGGGAACAGGCGATCGCAGCCTATATTCGTTCTCTAGAATTAAAATCTGATTTTATCGAAGCTTCCCAAAAGCTTGACTATGCCCTCGAACATCGTAAGGAGCTGTCCCCTTCTGGCGAGGGCGGGGCTCATACGCTCCGTCAGACTAAACCTGAAAAAGCAACCACACCTCTAGTACCAGCTAGTCCCATAGAGAACAGCACTATTGGTATAGAAGGTTCAATTGTCGCTAAAATCACGGAGGTTACGTTAGGGGGTATGCTTCGCGGCTGGGCAATTGATAATCAGTCCCCTGACAAGCCAATAAAATTTAGAGTGTTGGCAAATCATAAACCAATTCAGGATGTCAATACTGGGGAGGTATTGGACGATGAATTGACCGAAGGTTTAGCTGGTAAGCCCAGAAAGTTGGAAGTACAGCTACCCGTGGAGATTTTAAACGCTCGCCAACATGTGTTTGAACTGCTGCCATTAGATCGGGGCAAAACTAAACAGCAGCCAATTTACCTTAATTTAACTGTACCTCGTCGCGCCGTAGGAGTTGTCGATTTAGCTGAGGGGAATCGTCTGCGGGGATGGGCTTTACCCGAAGGGCATACAGAAGGTGCTGCCAAGCTTGATGTCTATATTGATGACATATTCTATAGCGAGATTCAGGCTAATGTATCCCGACCCGATTTACTCAAACAGGGACTAGGTAACGGTAAAAACGGCTTTGACTTTACTCTACCTCTACCTGCCAATCGAGAACACAAGTATCAGGTGGCGGTAGTTTTTAGCGGTACGCAACAGGATCTTAAGCGCAGTCCGATCTTCATGGAGGGAGGCCCTGCTAAAGGTCATCTCAAAAATTCAGTCATTGCCAGAGTTACCGAAATTGGACTGGGGGGCATCCTGCGGGGCTGGGCAATTGATAATGCCCAAAGCGATCGCGCCGTCAAACTCAAGGTCTTAATTGACGATCGGCCAATAGCTGTAGTGGAAACTCAAGAGCTTTATCCCCATGTTACAGATAAATTCTTGATTGCTACACCCCGTAAGTTTGAGGTGCAGTTACCCTTGGATTTACTCGATAACCTAGAACACTCTATTTCTTTAGTTCCTCTAAGTAAGACCAAAGAAAGTCTGACGCCGATTTCCTCACGGATGGTAATACCTCGTCGTGGTTTTGGTGTGGTAGATGCGTGGGTCAATAATTCTCTGCGAGGCTGGGTCTTGCCCGATAATCATGAGTCATCTGCCGCTATGCTGGATGTCTATATTGACGGCATCTTTTATAAAGAGGTCAAGGCAAATATATTACGTCACGATCTAATCAAACACGGCATCAGTGCTAAAGGCGAAAATGGCTTTGAAATTGCTTTGCCCGTCCCACCCGAACAAAAGAGGGAATATCAGGTTGAGATCTTCTTTAAAGGTACTAAGCAAAACTTAAAAAGAAGCCCCGCTAAGATTAACTACGAGCAAAGTGAGCTAAACAAAAATCAGTTTGGTAGGTTCTCTCAGCTATATAGCCAACCGCAACCCAATATTACTGGCATCACGATTATAATTCCTGTTTACAACGCCTATGATGCGGTGCGTCAATGTTTGGCTTCGGTCTTTGAACATACTTCCAGAGACGCTAAATTGATCGTGATTAACGATGCTAGTCCCGATGAGCGCATCCAACCCATGTTAGAGGAGGCAGTAGCGAATCGTCCTAACGTCCAGCTAATTACTAACGAGGAAAATTTAGGCTACACCAGAACTATTAATCGAGGTATTAATCTAGCTCCAGACGATGATATTATTCTGCTCAATAGCGATACTTCCGTAGGACCTCGTTGGTTACAAAATATGCGAGTTGCTGCCTATCACGATCGTGATATCGGCACAGTAACGGCAATCTCAGATAATTCTGGGGCGTTTTCCGTACCAACAATGGGTCAAGCCAACGATTTTCCGATCTGGTTGCAAGGCGACGAAACCGCCAGGGCGATCGCTCAGCATAGTTCGTTGATTTATCCTGAAACCCCAACAGGAAGTGGCTTCTGTCTCTATATTCGTCGCGAGTTGATGAATGATATCGGGGGGTTTGACGAGTCGGCTTTCCCCAGAGGCTATGGAGAAGAAAATGATTTTTGTATGCGGGCAATTCGGGCAGGATGGCGACATATCGTAGACGATCGCACTCTGGTTTATCATGTTCGTTCGGCTAGTTTCCAGGGAGAGAAAAAAGCCCTTTATCAACCAGGTCGGATTGTAGTTGACCAACGCTATCCTGAATACAAAGCTTTGGTGACTCATTTTGTGCAGTCTCCGCAGATGGACTTGATGCGCTACCAGGTGAGAAAGCTGCTCGAAAATTCGCCTCAATTAGCCAAACCCCGTCCTCGCGTGCTGTTTGTCATTTCGACCAAAACAGGCGGCACACCTCAGACAAATCAAGACTTAATGACTGGTTTGGGAGAACGATATCATCCGATGCTGTTAATCTGCGACAGTAAAGAAATCAGCCTTTATGATGCGCGACCAGAAGAGCATATTTTACTCGAAGAAATCAAATTGCGATCGCCAATAAATCCTACCGCCCACACCTCTAAAGAATACGACAACATTGTTGGCGATCTGTTGATTCGTTATGGGATTGAACTGGTTCATATTCGTCATATAGCTTGGCACAGTGTTTCTTTGGCGCGTTTGACCCAAAGGCTTGATATCCCTACGATTCTTTCTTTCCACGATTTCTATACCATCTGTCCGACAGTTAACCTGCTGGATGAAAATTTAACTTTCTGTGGTGGTGAGTGTACCGCTAGCGAAGGACGTTGTCCCACGCCAATTTGGCCCGAATATCGCCTGGTTAATTTAAAACATGATTTTATTAAAACTTGGCAACTAAACATGGCAAAGATGTTTCAATACGTTGATGCTTTTGTGACTACCGCGCCTTCTGCCAAAGCGATGATGACCAAAATTTATCCCGAACTGAAGCAGGCTAACTTTAAAGTTATTCCTCATGGACGAAATTTTACTCATCTGCAAACCGAACCCACCTTTGTTCTCAGACCACCCAAGCCCAATAAACCCCTCAGAGTGTTGTTCCCTGGCAACATCAGTTCTTCTAAGGGTGCGGAATTAATTGTCGAAATTAAAAAGCTCGATGTCAATAATCGCCTAGAATTCCACTTCCTGGGTCGTACTAGACATTTCCTCAAGTCTGTCGGTACTCTTCACGGTACTTATACTCGTGCTGATTTCGATCTGTGGATGCAGAAAATTCGACCCCACTGTGTTGGTATTTTCTCAATTTGGCCGGAAACTTACTGTCATACTCTGACAGAGTCTTGGGCGAGTGGTGTTCCCGTAGTGGCAATTAATAAAGGTGCGGTGGGCGAACGCATCGCTCGTCATGGTGGAGGCTGGTTAATCGATGAAGTTGATGCTGAAGTGGTCTACAACAGGCTGTTGGATATTGCTAACGATGTAGAAGGATATATCGAGAAAATATCTTACCTCAATCAGTGGCAGCTAACTTACGCCAGACAAAACAATATCGAAACGATGGCTGCTCAATACCATAAACTTTATCAGCAGGTAATTTCTGAGTCTCGACCCTTTGAGTTAAATCAACAAGTCCGCTATCGTCGAGTCGGGGTGTTTATTAATTCCCAACTGCCGCCTACGGCACATATTCGCGTACTGGAATGGCTGCAACATCCTCTAATAAGCGATCGCCTGGATGCCCAAATCTTAGACATCGACGCTTTTATCAACGACACTAACCAATTGTTCGACCTGGATGCAGTATTGATTCAGCGCAACATTATTCAACCCCACAATGTTCAACCTGTAATTGATGCCTGTCGCGATCGCAATCTGCCCATTGTTTATGAGATTGACGATAATCTATTAAACGTACCCCTAGACAAAGATCGCCAGGAAGTATACGCCAGAAGCGCTCCCGCTATCAAAGCTTTAGCCACAGCAGCCACCCAGGTAATTGTCAGCACCGAACCTTTAGCAAGACAGATGCGCACCTTTAACGATCGCGTCACGGTTATTCCTAATGTAATTGCCGAATCTAGCTGGCTCAAGCCTACAGTGGCGGTTGAATTACCTCAACAGGTATTAGATATTGCTCCAGGGACTTTCAAAGTACTTTATATGGGCAACTCCTCTCATGTCGAAGACTTGGCAATGATTAAGCCAGTGTTTGACAGCTTTAACGATGAGAATCTTAATGTCAGACTGCTAGTGATTGGTGGTGAACCTGAAGTAGCGGAGAATGCACCTGATTGGTATACCCGAATCTCTATTCCTCAAGGATATGAGTCTTATGACAAGTTTGTCACTTGGTTTCGTCAAATTGCTGGAGCGTGCGATCTAGCGATCGCACCTTTAGTAGCTAATGAGTTTAATCAATATAAAAGTCCTCTCAAGTTCCTCCAGTATTCCGCTGTTGGTTTACCAGGGATTTATAGCAACTGCACTCCTTATCAAGAGGTTGTTACTCACGAAGTTGATGGCATTCTAACTAATAACGATCCAGAATCTTGGCGTCAGGCAATATCAAAATGTGTCAGCGAGCGAAATAAATTGAAATTATTAGCTGAGTCAGCTCAAAAAATAGTCTTTGAGCGATATTTGATGTCTAGCTTTGCTAATTCTTACATCAATATTTTTGAAGCAGCTTTGAAGACAATCAATTAATAATTATTTTGATTATGTTTCTGCGGAGGCATAATCAAAATAATTTCTCAAACTTTTGTCAGTTTTTGTCCGTAAATAAACTGACATTCAATAATAAAACTGATAAGGTTGGGCAGATAAAAAAACTCAATCGGGAGGTAGGCTTGAAACAATAAAAAATTATCGAACAATCAATAAAAAAGAGAAAAAAGATTGTTCCATTATATAGAACGGTAACTACACATCATGCTTTGAACTTCATTAATTAAGTAGCATCAACTAACTATGAAAACTCTAATTTATTCCTTAGGTAAAAGTGGCACTACTGCGCTTGCTTATTCAATCTCTAAGGCTTTTGATAATCATGAATTAATTTTTGAACCTAGCCAGTTGAGTAAGATTGACTTTACTCAGAATGATTTAATTGTTAAATCAATATTTGCCGAACGATGGGAAAAAGATCGAGACTATTTTCAAAAATTTGATAAAAATATTTTACTAATTAGAAATCCTTTGGATAGGATTGTTAGTTATTTACTGTATATGCCCTACAACGGAGACGGTTATTCTGATGATCGCAATGCTCAAACTTATGTAAATCTCCTCAAGAAAAAGGTAGAAGATCCTGAGTCGGTTGGCATATATGATATTGACAAATGTTATAGTGACATTGATATAACTAAACGTGGTTCATTAATTGAAGTAGTTAAAAAACAATCTCAAAATATTCAGGACTTATACCAAAGTCCTTATGGCAAAAACTTTTTTGTCCTAAAATATGAGGATTTTGTGCAAAATAATCTTGAAGAATTAAGTGACTATTTAGGTCGAACAATCTCTAACAATATTAAAGTTTCTGAAAAATTCAAGAGAACAGAAAGAAGTAAAAGTTTTGGTAATTATAAATCTTTTTTCTTAAAAAATGAGCTAAAATCCAGCTTGATTGATTTTGAGAGTTTTAATCAAATATTTGGATATATGTCAGAGCCTGATGTTATCTCGTCTAGTAACGAAGACAGCACTGCACTATCTGCTGAAATGACATATATCTACACAACTAAAATTATCAATGAATATAGAAGTAAAAATCTAATTCCTTTATATCAACATGGAAAAGTAAAGATTAAACAAGAAGGTCTTTTGTTCGATCGAGCTAGAAGATGTTTGGCTAAAAATAAACTTGAAGAAGCTGAAAGATTACTGCTAAAATCTGTAACAATTAACAATTGTTTTTTAGCTAGTCATTTCCAACTTGCTAAAATTTACAAGAAAAAACAGAATTTTTCTCTCTGTGTTAATCATCTTAAAGAATGCTTAAGTATAGAGCCAACTTGCGAAGATGCTTTGAAAATGTTCCTCCAACTTGAGATGTCTAAATGTTGATGAAAAATTTGCTAAAAATTTGAATCTGCTAAAGTTATGCCTAGACTAAAAATGTTCTTAAAAGTCTAACACTATCTTTAATAGATATTGGTTTATTGAGACTTTAAGCAAATATTAATGTCTAGGTATCTTGGTATTTTTGAATCGGTTAGTGTGGAACAGAATAGATAATAGAAGATTATGCTATTATTTGCAAAGCTAAAAAACGGCAAACAAGCAACCTTAATAGTTAACAGTAAGTATTTAAAAATTGTCAGTAATTATTAATAATTATTAATCAGTGACGAATAATTGATAACATACATTATGTCAAAAAATATTGCTTTAAATTCCATAGTACCTAAAACGACTATCATCAATGCAATACCAGAAACTGAGCGTTCTCTAAAGCAATATGAACAGGAATTTATCCAGTTATGCCAAGAAATTAATCAGCTTAAAGGCAATTTGAAACTCAAATACAACGAATTAGCCATTCTTCAGGAAAATATTGCTGATAAAAAAAAAATTATATCTCAAATAAATACTCAAGCTAAAAAACTCAACGATATTAGGCTGAATTTACCCAATTTTTTGATTATAGGAGCGCAGAAAGGAGGTACTACCTGGCTACATGAAAACCTCAAACGACATCCTCAGATCTTTTTACCTCAAGGGAGAAAAGAATTAGAATTCTTTAGTTATTATCAAAAAAAACTTGCCGATCATGGTTTAGGTTATTACTTAAAATACTTTAACCGCTTTGATGATGTAATTCAGACAAAAAAGTTTAAAGCAATTGGTGAAGCCACGCCTAGTTATTTTTGGTCAACCAACCCTCGTCGTAAATGGACACATCCGCCGAATAGATATTTTAACGAGCAAATACCTGAGTCTGTATTTAATATTTTAAGTTCAGATATAAAGCTAATCCTTTGTTTAAGAGATCCTGTTGAAAGAGCAATATCTGCTTATTTTCATCATATACAGCGCGATCGCATCACTTATGAATCACAAAGCATATTTGATGTTGGTCATTTATACGGCATTATCGACATGGGTTTTTATAGCCAACATCTTAATGCCTGGCTAAAAAAGTTTTCCCTAAAAAACTTTAAAGTATTAATTTACGAAAGAGATATTAAACAGAACAAACAGCAAACCATTGAAAATATTTGTGGTTTTTTAGGTGTAGATCCTCAACTATTTCCTCCCTCCACTAACTTAGATAAATACCATAATAGAGGACTACAATATTCCATTGAAGCCGAGGGAGTATATTTAATATGTCCTGAGAATAGCGATCGCACAATCGTGATTACACAAGATGAATTACACCAACTAAGGCAGATATATCGTGCTGATTATTTATCTTTGCAAAAAACTTTAAATCTAGATTTATCTGAGTACTGGAAGTTTGATTAATCTTGAAATAATAGATTGTGACGGTAGTATCAATCTATTATTTCTTTTTACTCTTTACTACAACATAGTAATGTCCCAAACAAAACCCAACTTTCTTTGTATTGGCGCACAAAAAGCTGGCACTACCTGGCTATATAATATTTTGCGGCATCACCCTGATATTTGGATGCCACCCATGAAGGAAATACATTACTTTGATTATTTGCATCTCAAACAGATTGATTGGCCAAGAAAACGTATGCAGCAACTGCAAACTGCCCTCGGTCAATTTATTAAAGGAAAATTTGATTATCAAAAGCTTGAATTTCTTGCCAAAATGGCAGTAACGGAAAAGTTCGACGATGATTATTATTTATCTTTATTTAAAAATGCAGATCGTAAAATTGTTGCTGATATAACGCCAGACTATTCAGCATTAAACGATCGAGGTTTTGCTCATATTTCTCAGCTTTTACCAGAAGCAAAGATAATCTTTATTATGCGTAATCCCATCAAAAGAGCCTGGTCGCAGGCTGTAATGCAAAAACGCAAAGATATCGCTAACAACAAAAATATTAGCCACCAAGAATGGATTCAAGTACTTAATAATAGTCGTAACTATCGATTCTCTAACTATATAGAAACAGTCGAGCTATGTAAAAACCATTTTGCCAGAGAAAATCGATTATTTTTGATCTACGATGACATTTGCTTTCATCCCCTAAAAAGTTTAGAAAGAATTTGTAACTTTCTCGAAATAGATTATGAGGAAAATATTTTTGCTGATTATGTAAGCCAGAAATTTAATGCTAGTCCTAAATATAAAATTCCTTTTCAAGTAGAATCTTTTCTTCAGCAAAAGCTAGAGATTCAAAGTAGCTTTGTGCAAAAAACTTTTGCTCCAGCTAGCTTTAAAATGTAGCGATCGCAACTAAACTTTGGCATTTAACTAATATTAAATAGTTTGATTTAAAAATATGTCAAATCTAGATCCGCAAGATAAATTTAACACTTACGGTATTGAAGATCGAATTAAGACGTATGAAAATAAACTAAAACAAGATTTTCAAGACTGGCGAGAAGTAGAAAGCTTTTCTCTTTTACTACAAGAAAAGATGCCGCTAAAAGCAGATTTTTTTGCTCGTCAAGCAGAAAGCTTATTTTTAACTAGTTATCCCCAGATCGAGCGAGATAAACTAGTATTTGAAAATATTGATTGGGCAGATTATATTGAATTTAATCTCGATTTAAAACGAGCCAGCTTTACTAAGCTCAAAGCGATTAGACATCTTTACACCCATGGAATAGCTGAAGGAAGATTAGGTAGATATCTTATTGCTACAGGAAAAGCTGATGCAGCAGTAGATTTTTTTACGAACAAAATATTAAAATATCCTCAGAAGAAAATATTTTATTTGGGTTATCAAAAATTATTAACTAAATTGGCTAATTTAACCGCAAAAACTAATCAAGCCAAAAGTTTAGAATCAGCCGACTTTCCCGATAAATTAATTAAACTTCAACTGCAATTAATTAACCATAATTTATCCTTAAAAGCTAAATTACTCCAAACAGAGAATAGTTTGCAGCAGCTAGAGTATCAGGTAAAATATCAGGCAAAGTTAAATCAAGCAGATAATTTAGCTAAACAGGATATTTTTAAGCTTAAATCTTTAGAGAATGAGCCACAATATCCGACAGTGGGAAAAACATCCGCTAATAATGTAGCGATCGCAGGTAAATCTGGCTGGTTTTTTATTAATGGGGGATCTAATAGCCTGATGAAATATCATACAGGTAGAAAACAGCTTTCACCGCCTGAAATAAATCAATGGAATCAACTATTACAGCAAAGAATTGAATGGCACAAAGCTCTTCAAATAAAATATCAGCACATATTTGTTCCTAATAAAATAGCAGTTTATCCTGAATTCTATCCGCACGATTTAGACATTAAAAGCGAGCGACCAATTCTGCAACTTCAAAAAGAATGTCAGCAAGCTTTCTTATATCCTCTGGATATATTTTTAGAACAGAAAACTCACTATCGACTATATGATAAACAAGACTGTCACTGGAACTTTTGGGGATGTTACTTTGCCTACAATTTAATTTGCCAATTACTAAAAATTAAACCTCAGATAAAACTGTTTGATACTCCGATTAAAATTAGTCAACAAAAGGGAGATTTAGGCGATAAATTTGGAATTCAAACCCGATCGCTGCAAGCAAATCTAAAGCTTAAAGCCCAGATCGTTTATGACAATCAAGTAATCAATTACTGTCATCAAGGTAGCAGGAGAATTTTAAAAAATGACAGTATATCTCACGGTAAAATGATTATTTTTGGAGATAGCTTTTCTAATCCTGGATTTCCCAACTACACTGCTAAAAAACGCTTGACAGCTAGACTTTCATCTTTATTTGCCGAAACTTTAAACGAAGTTCATTTCATTTGGACTCCCTGGATTGATTACGACTATATCGAGCGAGAAAAGCCCGATTTTGTCTTAACAGAAATGGCGGAAAGATTTCTAGTTAGAATTCCCGACGATCGCGCTCATCTTCCCTTAAATGAATTTGCCGCGATGAAACTCAGTCAATACAAATAGTAAATACAATCTAGTTGCTATTTTCTACTTACTGCTCAACTCCTTGAATTACTGGAGTAATACCTTGTTCTCTAAAAGGACGCGGATTTCCCTGCCAGTTAAAGTCACTGATCCGCAAACTAAATGAACCAATTTCTAGTACGGGATTATAGCGCAAGACTATATTATGCGTCCGTCGGCTATATTCTAAGAGGTAGTCGGTGCTAATCGTATCATTATCTTTTAGATCGAAAGAAGTTTGATATCCCAAACGAATTGGACCATAAATTTGTTGAGTAATGCCAAAAGATATAATTTGGCGATCTACTAAGCGATCAAAGAGAAAAGGAGATTCATCGCCACGAAGATTTTGGGAGTAGCTTAACTTAAATCCCGTATAGTCAAGCCAAGAACGGGAAAAATGACCTACTTGACCTTGAATACCGATGCTTCCTTCTAAAGACAGTTGTGAATCGCTATTGCTATAAAAACTACCCACCCCCGAAACTCCAGTAAACAAGTCTAGATAAGGAACTACAGGAACAGGAGTGTAGCGTAATCCTTGTTCTTTAGTACTGGGTAATGCTTCTCCCCGCCAAATAGAAAAGTTTTTGTTGAGAAACGCTGCTGCTTGATAGCGCGTTAGGTTAATGCGATCGCTGTCTCGATTTGCAGCTAATAAGTCTTGTCTGTCGGTGTCGGCACTAACATTTTGAATTGACCCCTGATAGTCCAAAGTTACGCCAGTATTGCCAATTGCTATTTGAGGTGAAGTGAGAACTCCCCCAATGCTACTTCTGACCGTTTGAAAACCTAAAGAACCATTAAACAGGCGATCGCGGAAATTATATTCTAAAGCAAATTTGTAGGGATTACTGAGGTTGCCTATTCTCTGCTGTAGTCCTACATTAGCGCGTAAATTAGACTCAATATCATTAAAATCAAAGCTGGTCAGACTTAAACTACTATCTAAATCTGTTCTTGGCGTAAAATAAGCGTTTATCTGGCTATTTAAGCCAAATACGTCTGAATTAAACAGACCGCCTTCGTCAGATTCACTGAAGCTAAAAGTGGTAGGAAACAGCGCGCGCTGCCAAAAATATTGTGGGGTAATTTCCCAGTTAAACTGTTGGCTATTGATAATGTTCAAGGTGCGTTCAATATATAATCCTCCTCTTTCATCCCCGTCAAAAGCAAGGTTAAATAATCCTGGGCGTGTTGGACGACTATCGAAGGCAAACGCACCAACCAATAGAGGTATAGTCAAACTATCGTCAACTACGAGGCGAGATTTCTCGGTAGTTAATTTACCCCTTAGAGAATCTAGCTGTTGGAAAGTTGCTGTTGCGGCGCGTAATTCCAATTCAGGTGGAGAAAAAGGATCGTTAGTCAGGCGAAGATTTTTGGCTGTCCAAGTATCTGTTTCAAAATCAACCTTTTCGGCTTCAAACCGCAAACGATTAATTGTGCCACCATCAATATTGTTGCCGCTGCCAATCAGATCGATTCCCTGGCTGCCAATCGTTGTGCCGATGCCTTCTGCTGCCGTAACGTCGGTTAAAGGCTGGTTATCGATTAGGCGATCGCTTAAGGCTCGATCCAAAATTGTTGGTGATGATACTAGCCGTCGATCAA
This sequence comes from Coleofasciculaceae cyanobacterium, assembly GCA_036703275.1. Classification (NCBI taxonomy): domain Bacteria; kingdom Bacillati; phylum Cyanobacteriota; class Cyanophyceae; order Coleofasciculales; family Coleofasciculaceae; species Coleofasciculaceae cyanobacterium. Next base: position 318,156 of record DATNPK010000096.1, read on the forward strand.
AATCTGTATCTTGATTAAGACTAGGTTGATAGATTTCGCCCCCCGCATTCAAAATAACTCCTCGGTCTGCAACTAAATCATATTCAAACTTTTCGCCCCGCAGAACTTGTTCCCCGCGTTTGAGAACCACATTATCTCTAGCCACAGCCAAACGGTCAGTTAAATTGATCTCCAGGCTATCGCTAGTCATTACAGATTGAGCAAAACGCATGACTACGTTACCCTCGGCAGTAATTATTTTTCTTTTCTGGTCATATTCTTGGCGATCGGCAATTACTTCAATTACCTCCACCGCATCTACAGGAATGGATGGTTGAAATTTTTCATCTATAGGTATTTGAAATTGTGCTTCTCCTTGACGCTCTTGAGTAATTAAATAAGAACGACCCGTAATTAATAAATTCTGCTGCGATGATGGACTGACGCGATCGGGTAAGAAACTCGCTTTCTTTTTGATATCTGGCAACTCCGCAGCTAATAAAGATAATTGCAGCAAATATATCCACAAAGCTATTCCAACACAATACCGCAAAAAACTGACCATAAAGGGCTTTTTGGCAACAATTCAGTAGTATAACTCTTTCTTAAAAAAGTGATTAGCTATTAGCTTTTAGTTTTAACTACGTAAGATGCTAATTCTAAGCAATTAATTACTAGTCATAAACCATAAGCGAAGGAAAACTTACTACTTACTACTTCTTACTAATAGCACCAATCTTTACCTTTTCTTCTCGGCGCCGTGGCACTTCATAAGAATAAAAATCATAAGCCAGCTTAGTATTGGGAAAAATTGCTCTTGCTTCTTGCTTCAAATCATCGAGCTGAATCGGATTTCCTGGAGCATAACGGGGGCTAAAGTGAGTCATAATCAATTGCTTTACCCCTGCTAGTAAGGCTACTTGGGCTGCCATAGTAGTAGTGGAGTGCATCTTTTCAAATGCCATCTCTGCATCCTGATGGGCAAATGTAGCCTCATGAATCAGGACATCTGCATCTTGAGCCAGTTCTACCGCAGCATCGCAAAATACTGTATCGGTGCAGTAAACTACTTTGCGACCCGTTTCTGGTTGACCGCAAAGATCTTTGCCGTTAATTTTACGACCATCTTCTAAAGTAACTACCTGTCCCTGTTTTAATTTGCCATAAATCGGGCCAGGGGGAATACCCAAAGATTTGGCTTTTTCTAAATTGAACATTCCTGGACGGTCTTTTTCGGCAATACGATAGCCATGAGCAGGAATACGGTGTTTTAATAACTGACAGCTAACGCTAAATTCATCGTCTTCGTATAGTAAACCAGTTTTGACAGTATGAATCTTGAGGCGAGAACCAAAGTTCATATAGGAGTATTTAGCCGCAGCGTAGAGATACTCTTTTAGACCCTCTGGCCCATAAATATCTATCGGTTGACCAGTACCAGCTAAGCCACAGCTAGCAATTAACCCGATCAAACCAAAGGTATGATCGCCGTGCATATGAGTCACAAAGATGCGTCGAATTTGAGAGCTTTTAAGATCGCTACGCTGAAGCTGATGTTGCGTTCCTTCGCCACAGTCCAATAGCCACACCTCGGCGCGCTGGGGAAGGCGTAAGGCTACACTGGACACATTTCGCGATCGCGTTGGTACTCCAGAACTTGTACCTAAAAAAGTTATTTCCACAGGACTTTATCAATGAACAGTCAACAATCAACAATGATTATCTTAACAACAAGTGATAGCTTAATATTTCGTTCCCTAGAGTATCTGCGATAAAAACTTTTTACTTCTGTCTTGTTGAGGGTTATTAAAAAACTCTTTAGGGGTAGCAACTTCCACAACCATCCCTTCGTCCATAAAGACAATGCGATCGCTGACTTCTTGAGCAAAACCGACTTCATGAGTTACGCACACCATCGTCATCCCCTCACTAGCCAAACTCCGCATCGTGTCTAGAACTTCCCGCACCATTTCTGGATCTAATGCCGAGGTTGGTTCATCAAACAGCATTACTTTAGGCTGCATTGCCAAAGCCCGAGCGATCGCTACCCGCTGTTGTTGTCCCCCCGATAGCTGTCCTGGGTACTTATGCGCCTGTTCTAAAATGCCTACTTTTTCTAGCAGCTGCATAGCAATTGATTCAGCTTTAGCTTTAGAGTTACGCCGTACCCAGACTGGGGCGAGGGTAATGTTTTGCAGAACGGTTAAATGGGGAAATAAATTAAACTGTTGAAACACCATGCCAACTTCACGGCGTATGGCTTCAATATTTTTCAAATCGTTAGATAATTTAATCCCATCAACAGTGATACTACCTTTTTGATAAGGCTCAAGGGCATTAAAAGTGCGAATAAAAGTCGATTTTCCCGAACCAGACGGGCCCATAATCACCACGACTTCTTGCTTTTTGACCTCTAAATTTACACCTTTGAGAACATGAAAATTATTGTCGTACCACTTCTCAACATCCTGAGCAACGATAATTGAGTCTGATTGATTCATGGGATAGCCAATTTAGTATTTAAGACTAATATACCTTAGGTGATTATTAGCAATAGCCGTTATCTGCGTAGGGGCGATGCCTTTAGGACTAGCTCCGCGATCGCGCCATCATAGCTTTCAAGATCTCCACATCTAACTTTGAAGGCAGCTTACGCATTCCTGGGCGAGATGGGTGTTTAACAGATCGTAAGGATGTGCTTGTTTGTCTAGATGTTCGCTATTAATGGTAGCGGTGAAATCATCACCAATGAATTGGGTAGTGCCGTTTTTAGTGGCAAGGCTTTCATTAAATCCTTCTTAGCCATCGATAAACCCATAGTGCGATCGCTCAAAAGTAGAGTTAGGAAAGCTTGATAAATTCCCCAGTGCCACAAGCAACATCTAAAGTTTTTGCTGGGGATTTAATTTGCGCTCATCTTTGAGAACAGCAGAATCAGGCTTCGGCAGATAGCGGTTATAACCTATGGGAGCAAATACCGATTTTGCCCAGTACCACCACCACTGAAAGTATGAATAAGGATTGTCATTGGTAAAATACTCAGGAGCAATCTGCTTGATTTTGGGCAGATGTATCCAGGGAACGCTAGGAAAAGTATGATGTTCATCATGATAGCCGGTATTAAAAAAGGGAATGTTAGTCCAGCTATAGGTTGAGAAAGTCTTGCCTTGTTGATAGATGTGATGTTCGGCGATCGATTGTCCCCTAAAAGTGATGCCCCAGTTACTTACCATCAGGGTTAAACTCCAAAAGAGATATAGAGCAGCTTGAGGGCTAAAAACAACCCAAGCAAAAGTATAAAGAGACAAGCTAATTATAGTTAGTAAAATATTGAATCCAGGAGAAATTTTGGCAGGTTTTACTTGACGAGTATCGGCTTTCACCAGACGAGAAATAATTAAGTCAGTAATAATCATGCCTCCTGGCAAGAGATGTAGCAGACTTTCGGTTATGCGCCAGCAAATATGATTGCTAGCGAATTTTACGCGATTACGATCCCACAGCTCATGATCGTACTGGTAATCATTGAGCTGGAGATGATGGGTTTTGCCATGTAGCCACAGATAATTCAAAGACTCACCAAAGGAAAGTGAGCCACAGATAATTAAAAATAACGCAAATCTTGAACCGAGCTTATGTTTAAAAATTAAATTATGAGCTGCTTCATGGACAAAAACCCCCAATGAATGAAGCACAAACTGCCCCACAAAAAGAGCGATCGCGCCAATAGCAAACCAAGGTAAATCTCTCACTAGCCAAGCGATTAGCCACTGTAAAGCAACTAATAAAGCGATCGCCAAGATTGACGGTGGATAGTTGCCAAAATATTGCTTGATTTCAGGATATTGGCGTAGTATTATGCGACTTCGTTCAATATGCCACTGACTATCGCTTGACATAGCGTTATTTATTCTTTGCCAAAGTCTTAAATGCGATCGCTATATCTAATCGCCATAAGTTTAAGCCTCACTTTCGGCATCAGCTTCAGGTTTAGAAGTAGGATCTTGCTCGGAGGATGCTTGAAGAGATTCAGGCTGGCTCGCTTCTTTTTCAGTTTTGTTGCCAGAAGTCGCCTCTGCCACCGAACTTTGAGCTTTTTGCCATCTCTCATCAGCGTTAGCCATTACCTGTGCTAACTTTTCGATATTTTCGCCAGGATATTCTTCTAAAGCCTTGATTGAAAGAGACATCCGATTTTGATATTCATCGATCTGTTTGATCACAACTTTAATTTCTTGTCCGACTTCAAAGATAGTGTTCATAGATTCAACCCGCGCGCCACTAATTTCTTTGATATGTAGTAAACCCGTTGCCCCTTCGAGATCGACAAAGACACCATAAGGCTTGATATTGACAATTTTACCCGCCATCAAAGCTCCTTCTCTGATGCTGTCCATCGCCACGGCGCGCATGGCATCTCGTTGAGATAAAACTAACTTTCGGTTTTCTTGGTTTACTTCTAAAAAAGTAGCCGTTAGAAGCTGCCCAACTAAAGATTCTAAATTATCTCGTTGCTGTAGGTGCGATCGCGGTATAAAGGCTCGCAATCCAGAAACTTCTCCCGTCACACCACCTTTATTTGCCCCGGTGATGCGCACTTGGGTTGATTTGCCAGTTTCCGCCATCTCCTTGATATCTGCCCAAGCTCGATCTAAGGCTAATTGACGAATCGAGAGAGTAACTTGTCCATCAGAGTCTTGTTCGCGAATAATTAAAAACTCTCTGGTTTCACCCACGGGTAAAATTGCGTCTAAGTTATTCACAAAACCTAGTGCAGCTTCATTAGTGGGAACAAAGGCAGGAGATTTACCACCAATATCAACATATGCACCATCGGAGGTAACTTGGATTACCGTTCCCTGTATTTTCTGCCCTCTACTAAACTCATAATTATATTCTTGAAGAGCATTCTCAAAATCTTCCATCGAGAAAGCTTGAGCCGAGTTAGGAACGGAGGTTGAATCAGACATAGTAGTGTATATGGTGAATATTAACGGACTATAGGTCAAAACTCGATTGAGTTTCTTACCCTAAAGCAAGCCGATACAGTCAGCAAGTGCTGACCGAACCAGTTAAGCTGAGTAAATTTTAAACTACTTACAGCTTTTGGCTAAACAAGTCTAGCACTTTTTCCCAAGCATCTTCGGCCGTATCAGGATTATAGCTCTTACGACCATCGCACATAAATCCGTGAGTTGCGCCTGGATAACGGAATATTTGATGGTCAATATTTTGCTGTTGTAATTCTGCTTCAATCTGTTGGGTTTGCTCGTTAGGAATTAGCGGATCTTCTGTGCCAAAGAAAGCGTAGATTGTCCCTTTAATATCTTTGGTGCGAGTTATGGTAGGTTCATCCTCTCCAGGACACCAGGTCGCAATTTGTGCGCCATAAAAAGAAGCCGTGGCTGCAACATTTTTTAAAGTAGCTGCCAGATAGACGACATGACCACCAAAGCAAAAGCCGATTGTCCCAACTCCTGAGTGCTTAACTTCTGGCAAACTATATAAATAGTCGATCGTTGCTTGAATATCGCTAATCAATTCACTGGCTTGAGTCAGATTTTTATATTTTCTGCCTAATGCTACCTCTTCATCCGAGTAGCCGACTTCAAACTGGAGTGCTTGACGCTGATAAATCGCTGGAGCGAGCGCAATATAGCCTTCTCTAGCTAATTTCCTGGTAACATTTCTAATATGTTCATTTACGCCAAAAATCTCTTGAATTACTATCACAGCCGAATAAGTTCCGGCTGCCTCTGGTATTGCCAGATAAGCGTCTATACCTAAGTCGTAGTTTTGGACTTTAATCCAGCCACTGGATATTGGTACTTCCATATTTAAACCCGTTCTGATTAATAATTACTGACTACTGTTAAAGAACCCCTTTTGAACTAGGAATATTACCAGCACGACGGGAATCTATTTCCGTTGCCTGGCGCACTGCGCGGGCAAAAGCCTTAAAGGTTGCTTCAATAATATGGTGAGAATTAATCCCGTCTAACTGGCGGATATGAAGCGTCATCTGAGCATGATTGACCACCGCCACAAAAAATTCTCTAACTAGCTGAGTGTCGTACGTCCCTACTCTTTGGGTAGGAATTTCTAGACCATAGCTAAGATGTGGTCTGCCTGAAAAATCCAGAGCGATCTCGACTAAAGCTTCGTCCAAAGGTGCGACAAAATGACCAAAGCGGACGATACCTTGGCGATCGCCTAAGGCTTTGGCGATCGCCATACCTAAAGTAATTCCCACATCCTCGTTAGTGTGATGATCGTCAATTTCAATATCTCCACTAGCTTTGACGTTGAGATCGATTAAACCGTGGGCAGAAATTTGGTTTAACATATGGTCGAGAAACGGAATGCCTGTATCAGCATTACATTTACCAGTGCCATCTAGGTTTAGCTCCACCTGTACATCTGTCTCTCCTGTAGTACGGCTTACAGATGCAGTTCTTGCCGTACTGATAGAATTGTTACTTTGGATTGGGCGATTGTCTTTGAGGTACGCCGACTCCTGCGTACTTGCTCCATAATTGCGATCGCTAATTTGCATTGTGCTTCTCCTAAATATGCAGTTTACTTTAGATATGAACTGAAAGTAGCTAATAGCTATTAGCTTTAAAACCTACATTCCCATTATCTCGTATCCTGAATCAACATAGATTACCTGTCCCGTAATGCCACTGGAAAGATCGCTACACAAAAAAGCTGCGGTGTTGCCAACCTCAGTTTGAGTCACGGTACGACGCAAAGGAGCAGTTGCTTCAACATGGCGAATCATATCCAGAATTCCCCCTACCGCAGACGAAGCGAGAGTACGAATTGGTCCTGCGGAAATGGCATTAACCCGAATATTGTTTGGACCTAACTCAGCAGCTAAATAGCGCACACTCATTTCTAAAGCCGATTTAGCTACCCCCATCACATTATAGTTGGGAATAACTTTGACTCCGCCTAAGTAAGAAAGAGTTACAATGCTACCACCGTCGGTCATTAAAGGTTTGGCTCTGACGGCTAAACAGTTGAGAGAGTAGCTACTGATGTCTAAGGCTTTAGCAAAACCAGCCCTAGAAGTAGCCGAAAAATCCCCCGTTAGATCTTCTTTTTCAGCGAATGCTAAACAGTGGATTAAAATATCAAGCTTACCCCATTGCTCAGAAATAGTAGCAAACATCGAGTCTAATAGTTCGTCGTTTTGAACATCACAGGGAACAATTATACTAGGAGCAAGGGGTTCGACTAATTCCTTGACTTTTTTTTCAAAGCGTCCTCGTTCATCGGGAAGATAGTTAACGCCGATATTCGCACCAGCTTTGTGTAGCTGCTGGGCAATGCCCCAAGCAATAGAACGATTGTTAGCTATTCCTGTAACGAAAGCATTTTTTCCAGTTAAATCTAGCACGATCTTTTTCCAATTTTTAGCTGCAACTATCTATCCTACAACTGCCTGGGTGACTAATAAATTTATTCGTGATGCTTAAGTCAAAAAGAAATTTAAGGTTGTAATGTGAGAGTATGTAACTATTTAGGATAATTAATCTACTAAATTACATTATCTTTGGCGTAATAGGTTATATGGAACTTCCCTTGACACAAAATCAGCCCCTAGCATCGGTATTTCGTAAACTTGGTCGTGGTTCTTTCCCTCCTATTGTGGAAAGTTTTGAACGTGGTAAAACTATATTTTTTCCTGGCGATCCCGCTGAGAGGGTTTACTTTTTATTAAAAGGAGCAGTTAAACTGTCTCGTGTGTATGAAGCGGGAGAAGAAATTACCGTGGCTCTGCTGCGAGAAAATACTGTTTTTGGGGTACTTTCTCTAATCACTGGACAAAAAAGCGATCGCTTTTATCATGCTGTGGCATTTACTCCTGTAGAGCTTTTATCCGCACCGATTGAACAAGTAGAAAAGGCACTTCAAGAAAATCCTGACTTATCAATGTTGATGTTGAAGGGATTATCTTCTCGTATTTTACAAACCGAAATGATGATTGAAACTTTAGCTCATCGGGATATGGGTTCGCGTTTGGTTAGCTTTTTGCTGATACTGTGTCGCGATTTTGGTGCGCCAACTGAGGAAGGAATTAAGATCGATCTCAAACTATCGCATCAAGCGATCGCCGAAGCTATCGGTTCGACTAGAGTTACCGTCACCAGGCTGCTAGGAGATTTGCGAGACAAAGAAATGGTTTCGATTCATAAGAAAAAAATTACGGTACATAACCCAATAGCACTAAGCCAACAATTTGCCTAAAATGACTGAGCCGAAGAATAATAGTATCTGACGACTAATAACAAATGAGTGCCTAAATCAGCTAATTTTCCTACTACAATACTTAATCACTTCTAATGACCAGCGGTTATATTCTGATTGCAGCAATTTTTCTTCTAGGCGGTATTATTGCAGCATTTGGCGATCGCTTAGGAACTAAAATTGGTAAAGCTAGACTCAGATTATTCAATCTCCGCCCTCGCCAGACAGCAATGATCATCACGGTGATTACGGGGATGTTGATTTCGGCTCTTACTTTAGGCATTTTATTTGGTTTGAGTGGCTCGTTAAGACGAGGCATTTTTCAGCTAGACGACATTCTCAAAGAGAAACGCCAAACCGAAGCAGAATTAGCTCAAGCCAGACAAGAAAAGCAACAGGTGGAATCTCAGTTAGCTCAGGTTAAAAATCAACAAAATCAAGCGGTTGCTAATCTAGATGCAATCAACCTGAATTTTAAGCAGTCGAAGCTACAGGTAAAGCAGATTTCTGGCCAAGCCAAAAAACTGCGACAAGAGTTAAATAATTTATTAGCAGAGAGGGAAAAGCTACAGCAGCAACTCAATCGGCTACAACAGCAAAGCCAAGAATTACAGGCGCAGCTACAGCAGCGCGAGCAGCAAATTAGCGAGCAAGACCAAGTTTTAGCCCAAAAAGAAGTTCGTCTTCAAGAATTAGAACAACAACAGCAGTTACTACAAACCCAAGTCCAAGAACGAGATCGCTCTATTGCTCAACTAGATGAGGCGATCGCTTCGGCGGAGGTTGGTTTGAAGTTGAGAACTCAAAGATTAGAACAGTTGGAATCTCAGTTAAGCTTCTTGTCAAAGAATGTAGAAGCTTTAGAGCAGTCTTATCGGGAACTAAGGGAAAAGAAAATTGCCGTGGTCAAAGGGGAGGTATTATCTTCGGCAGTAGTCAGAATTGTCGATCCTAATGCAGCTAAATCGGCGATTGATAATCTCCTGAGACAGGCTAATGCCAATGCCGTTCAAGCAACCCAGTTCAGTGGCTCACAATCGGATCAGCGCATCGTTAAAATTACTAAATCCCAAGTAGAACAATTAGAATCTCAAATTCAAGATGGTCAAGATTACGTTATTAGAATTATTTCAGCGGGTAACTATGTGCAAGGAGAACCAGAAGTCCGAGTCTTTGCCGACATAGCTCTTAACCAGCAAGTATTTGCAGCGGGAGAGGAAATTGCCACTGTATCGCTTGATTCTCACAATATTAATCGCCAAGAAGTGCAGGAGAGATTAAATTGGCTCTTGGCAGTGTCAAAATTCCGCGCTCAACGAGCTGGCACATTAGGGGAGATCGAAATAGGCGATAATCAAGTTGAAAATATTGTTGATTTTGTGAACCAAATTACCGAAGCGACAGAACCTGTCAGGGAAATTAAAGCAGTAGTATCAGAGAATACCTATACCGCAGGACCATTAAAACTTGATTTTGTAGTTATACGTAACGGCAAAGTTGTTTTTAGTACGTAATTAAATAAAATAATTGACTAGTGAAAAACTTAACATTTTCTCCGCAAACAATATTAGGTTTAGATCCAGGACGAGATAAGTGCGGAGTGGCGGTAACGAATCACAAGGCAGAAGCTGTTTATCATCAGGTAATAGATTCAGAGCAAGCAATCGCCATTATTCAACAGCTAGCTCGGCAATATGCTATCGATTTAATCGTGATGGGAGATGGCACTACTTCTAAAAGCTGGCAGAAGCAAATTGAGTCTAGCTTGGCTGAAGTGCCAATAATTACCGTTAATGAAACTAATAGTACTTTGGAGGCGCGCGATCGCTATTGGCTGATGTATCCGCCTAAAGGATTACAGCGTATAGTTCCCCCAGGTTTACGCATCCCCCCCCGTCCTATAGACGACATTGTCGCTATTTTGTTGATTGAAAGATATCTAATTTAGGACATCGTTATTAAACCTCTTGCATGAATTATAAATCTTGGTTAGATATAAAGTCACAAGTCAGAAATTAAAAACTAGCATCGAAAAAGTATATTTATGCAAGAGGTCTATTATTTAATTAACAACGTTTCACAAGTATGGCGATTAGCAATTTCGTAAGATAAGATTGAGCATCAGTTAAAACGTGCTGCCTTGCTTATCTTTTAACGGTAGTGGGGTACGGCAATTGATAACTGAGATAAAATTTTACGTTGAGTTTGCCCGCTAACTCCGCAGCCGAATTGTTTAATTCATGGTTCTTGAATGAAGACGAATGTGAAATCCTCAACCCTACTCTCACTAGACAGAAAGTCAAAAACTAACTTTCAACAGTCTCCTAATTCTCTGACTCTGGTTCAATCAGCTAATCAAGTGGAGCGACCAAATCAGCCGCAAAAAAACACAATTTCACGTATTTATGTCGAACAGGCATGGATCTATTTTCAGGCTCAAAATTGGCAAGGCGCGATTGTTGCTTGTAAAAATGCGCTGGAATCTGATTCCAATAATGCTGATGCCTATAAGATATTGGGCAATGTTCTCAAGAGCAAGGGCAAGAAAGCTGAGGCTTTGGGAGTATATGCTAAAGCACTGGCACTCAATCCCAATTCTGCACCCATATACGCTAATTTGGGCAGTTTTTACGCCGAACAAAAAGATTGGCAACAGGCTTTAGATTATTATCAACAGGCTGTAATTCTCGATCCTAATTTAGCTGGGGCATATCGTAGCTTGGCACAGGTTTGGGAAGAATTGGGCGACACTAATCAAGCTTTAGAATGTTTTTGTCAAGCAGTCAATCTTGAACCTGAAAAGTTAACCTCAGCGGAATATTTTAGCTTTGGTCGAGAACTTTACCAGCAAGGTAAGGTCAAAGAAGCCAGTATTTTTTATACTCACGGGGTTCAACTGAATCCTCAAGCAAAAGCGGAACTAGCACAATTAGTTGAAATGTTGGAAGAGCTTGAAGAATGGCAACAGGCAGTAGTTTATTATCATCAGCTAATTTCTTTGTCCGATCATAATTTAAATAGTCAAGATTCATCCCTCAAGGCTAAACCGATTAAAAAGCTGCTGTCTCATTCTAAGTTTAATCAGGCTAAAAAAGCGATCGCTCTGGCTACTTTAGAAGCAGTAACTTCATCTTTAGCTAAAAGCACGACTCAAAAGCTACTACCCCAGGCTGAAGCTGAAACCGAACCAACCGTCAATCAGCCAGCTCAAACCAAACAGCCCAATGCTACTTCTTGGCATAATTTGGGCAGTTTATATGCTCAAAAACAACAGTGGGCAAAAGCGATTAGCTGTTATCAAGAAGCAATACAGCTTGAGCCAAGTTCTAGTCAAACTTATCGTAACTTAGCTAAAGCCTACAGCAAAATAGGCAAACAATCTAAAGCAGCTCTGTGTTGGTACGAAGCTTTTACCTTAGAACCAGATCGAGTGAAGCCAGAAGAATATTTTAGCCTGGCAAAAAGTTTATTGCAGCAAAATCAGGTAGCTCGAGCGATCGCCTGTTTACGCCAGACAATCCGACTCAAGCCAGATTTCGCTCGAGCCTATTTAATCATGGGCAAACTATTTGAAAATCAAGGAAAATCAGCAGCAGCTCAGGCTTGTTATGAGCGAGCTGGAAAAACAGCATAGAGTTGGAGAATTGGGGCTAAAAACTCGGGATTTTCCTGCTATTATGCCCCGTTTCCCTGAGAAGCGAAGATTATGTTTTGACTAAATCAGGATCTCTTGTTACTTGTCAAGTTGAGAACGTAATTCGTCTAGTTCGGCATCAATTACGGCATCTTGGGGTTTGGCGGTAGTTTCGGCTGCTTCCAATTTAGGAGTTTCTGCGCTCGTACCAGATAGTTGAGCTTTCATCGCTGCTAGTTCGTCATCAACGCCACTACCTGCCTCTAATGCTGCAAACTGTTGTTCGATGCCTGTGCCACCTAATTCTCCTGCGGATTCCGACTCTGCCTCTAACTGCATCACCTTATCTTCCATTCGCTCAAATGCACCCATGGCGCTACTGGTACCCATGTTGTTCACTGAATCCTGTAGCTGTTTATTAGCCTTGGCTGCGTTGGCTCTGGCTCGAAGCATATCTTTTTTGGTTTTAGCTTCGGATATCTTGCTCTCAAGGGCAATCAAATTACGCTTAAGACTAGTAACCTGGCCACTCTGTTGATCTAACTGTGTTTTTAAACTGTTGGCAGTATCGCTAAATGATTTTTTGCGTACCAGTGCTTCGCGAGCTAGGTTTTCATCACCTTTAGATAGTGCTAATTGCGCTCTTTGCTGCCAAGTATTAGCTTCGGAATGATTTTTATTATATTGCTGCTCGGTGCGTTTTTGCGTAGCAATCGATCTGGCAACAGCTTGACGCAGCTGTACTAGGTCTTCTTGCATATCAATTACCGCTTGTTCGAGAACTTTTTCTGGATCTTCAGCTTTACTGACTAAATCGTTAATATTGGCTCTAACAACTCTGCTAAGGCGATCGAATAATCCCATGACTTGTATATCTTTTAATCGTTTACAAAAGAGTATAGGTTCGGCAGACTCCAGGATACTAAGTCCACCACAAATTGTTGATTAAGAGAGTGATATTGCTCTTCACGTCTCTAGTGTGACATATTCTCTTAGTGTACTGTCGATCTCAAAATAATAAAACGTACTGCTACCTTAAAAATATCCACTCTTTTTAAGTGGAAAACTAAATTAATTTCTATGCTAATTTATTTCAGGCTAATTTGACCCAAGCTAATTTGGTTCAAGCTCAGGCACAAGCCAGCAATTTTGCTCAATCTATTTTAACTGGAGCTTGTTTAGAAAATTTACGAATTAATCGGCAATCATCCTTTGAACAAGTGACTTGTCAATATCTTTATTTGAAATACTATCAAAGACGACGTGTACCCCAAAGCAATCAACGAAACTTAACTTCCGAAGAGTTTAATTCAACCATTGATGATTTGTTGGGTTCAATCAACGTCGTGTTTAACGATAGGATTAATTGGGATGTTTTTCGTCGTGGTTTTAGAAACTTACAGCGACAATATCTAGCTCAAGCAATTAGAATTAAGGCGATTAAAGTTCTCTGTGATCGACGCTTTCTAATTAAGATTAGAGTTTTTCTTGGATCGGAAGTTGACGCTATTAAATAATATTTAATACGTAATTATGAATCAATATTATTAGCAGAAACTGGTTGAATATGGTTAATAACAATAGAGGAGGTTAAATAGAGATATTATAAAAACCAACTAATCAAAAGGATATACCTGAGCCCTAAACTCTTCAGTTTTTAGCTGAGATACAAATTTATCTGCCTGTTCCCTGCTGGTAAATGCTCCCAGATATATGAATACTCCCTCAGGAAAATTAACTAAAGAAACTTGCTTTACTTTTTGTTGGGCTGAAGCTAAAGAACGATCGCCTGTATATTCTGACAAAATATAAAAATATGGAGAATTAACTGAGGATAAGGCTGCGGTATTATTAATCGGAGCCAGAGCAGGGCTAATCGGCTCAATGACTGATGATTCTTCCACCATGTCTTGAGCAGTTTTAAGTAAGCTTAGAGTACTAAGATTGAGAGGCACAAATTCCTCGGTGGCTAGATTAGCAGTACCTACAGTAGGTACTGCTTCTACGGGATTAATGTTAGCTGCTGAAAGGTGGTTGCGCCAAACAACTGCTCCTGAGATTAAATTGGCTAAAAAGATAATAGCGATCGCGCTAATACTCCAAGGATTCAGTAAATTATCTAGCCAATTGCGATCGCGATATTCGATTTTAGTTAGCCCAGACTCTGATGTCAATTTTGTTTTTAATGCTTTTGGCTGCTCTAATTCAGCATTTAAAAACAACTTGGGCGCGCTTGGCTGATTGTTAGATTGAGCGGATTTATTTCTGTAAGGATTAAAAATATTGATCGTTCCCGTGGTAAAAGGCTTGTGAATGATACTAGACTTTAACTGAGGATTGGTTTTTGATTTCTGATGTCGATTGTTAGAGTTCATAGAGAAGAGATAGTTATTAACTCGATCTAAATCAAATTAAATAGCTAAAGCTGCTATTGGTCACTTGTTAGTAGTTGTCGTGTTTTCCGCCAAATTGATCTTCGTTAACTTGGCAAATGATATTTTCTTTCGCTTTGGCTAGAATATTTAACGCCAAAATAAAGACTTAATTTTAGGCAAAAATATAGCTTAACTTCTCCAATAAAAAACCGCCCTAGTATCGCTACGCTGAAGTTAGAAGTCCCATATGCCCGTGCATGATTCCCTTCGGTCTCGGAGCGGTATGCTAAAGCCCGTGCATGATTCACGGATAAACCGCACTCCGCCCTTCGGTCACATTTGCGAAGCTTATCATGCACGGACTAGCCCTAAAGGATTAGCGCCTGGAGGCGCGTCCTTCGCGTCGTCCGTAATAGACAAGGGGATAACATCAGAAGTATTTAATTGCGGGGTTTCTAGGATTGACTAATGGTGGATTTATTTACGCCCACGTCTATTAGTAACAAAATAAACTTACATAAAATACGTTTCTTTCTTCGAGCATAATCTAATCAATTTTTTTTACTTACGACTGTTGACCAATTATTAACCACCTAAAATTAACTGTTGAAGACGCGTGACTATCTGCATCATCTCCTGAATAATTTCTTGGGAATCGACCCCAAACGCAACTTGGAGTAATAGCAAAATTGCTAAAATTATTAGTACTGTCTTGATAGTTGACTTAAAAACCTTGATTAACCATGTAAACAAAAGCAATAAAATAATTACTGCTGCGATCGGAATAATTATTTCTAACGACATAAACTTGGTAATCGAAGATTAAAGATAGTGCAGTTGAAAATTTCGACCAACGGTCAAAGATTATCTCATACTAAATCCTGTTGAGATACACTGGGTAAAAATTGAGTCAAGGCAAGTTTTTAGCCTAGTTAAAACTACTTACCTAAAGTAGGTTTTCCGAATCGGATTGTAGGATAAGGTATAAATTTAGTCTGACAAAAAAAAGAGAGGGAAAATATTCCCTCTCCTGGCACTGTAATTTTTCTGGTTTTCGCTCCGCTGGTGTTTTTAATTTTTGGCGGAGCATTTGCTCCCTTTTACGTAACTGTCTTGCCCTAGCAGA
Source organism: Coleofasciculaceae cyanobacterium (assembly GCA_036703275.1). Taxonomy (NCBI): domain Bacteria; kingdom Bacillati; phylum Cyanobacteriota; class Cyanophyceae; order Coleofasciculales; family Coleofasciculaceae; species Coleofasciculaceae cyanobacterium. The sequence continues at coordinate 333,526 of DATNPK010000096.1, forward strand.
GCCACCTTGACCTTTATCGTTACGTCCTCTTTTACGTGGGGATTCCCAGCGTTTTAGTCGTTCAACCATATTTTTTGACCTATACTACTATACTTATTGTAGCACTTGGTTTAATTTCCCACTACGATAACCTTCTAAATCCAGAGTTACATAGATAAATCCTAGATCTTGAAACGTTTTGACCAATTCAGGTAAATTAACTTGCTGAACAAACTGAGTAATATTTGATGCGGGTAATTCAATTTTGGCCGTGTCATCCTGAGAACGTACTCTCAGATTATCATAGCCAAGCTGGCGCAGGTAAATTTCTGCCCTGCCCACGCGCTGTAATTTGGTGACGGTAATTGCTTCACCATAAGGAAAACGGGAGCTAAGACAAGGTTGCGCTGGCTTATCCCACCACGCCAAACCCAAACTACGAGAAATCTCTCTAACTTCTACTTTACTAACTCCTACTTCCGCTAAGGGCGATCGCGCTCCTCGTTCTTTTGCTGCTTGAATACCTGGGCGATAATCGTGGAGATCGTCAGCATTTACCCCATCCACCACGTAAGGATAGCCACGCTTTAAGGCTAGAGGTTTTAAAGTGTCGTGAAGTTCACTTTTACAAAAATAGCAGCGATTAACAGGGTTAGAAGTGTAATCGGGATTATTCATTTCATGAGTTTCTACTAGCTCATGTTTGATGCCGATTTGTGCTGCTTGGGTTTGAGCATCAATTAGTTCTTCAGGTAGCAGCGAAGGGGATACGGCAGTTATTGCCAAAGCGCGATCGCCTAAAACATCATGGGCGATTTTTGCCACTAAAGTACTGTCTACCCCCCCTGAATAAGCAACTAAGGCTTGTTCCATGCCTCGAAATAAACTTTTTAACTCTGCTAATTTCTGTTCGCTCATGACCCAACTATCAACCAATCATTAACTATTGTTATCGTATCTAATCTCAAGTACTCTGTGTTTGAGGTGAATTATCTGTACTCGCTGATTACGCCTTCATTATCTAGCTGTTGACTAATTAAATTGATACTGCGGAATCGTCAGAGTAAAACAACTGCCTTTGTCTAGTTTTGAAGTCACCATAATGTCTCCACCGTGAAGTTGAGCTAGCTTTTTAGACAGCGTTAATCCTAAACCAGTGTTTTCATGATGATTTGTAATTTGCGGAAAAGGTTGAAATAGTTTGCTCATATTCTCCTTGGAGATTCCCGTTCCCGTATCTATGACAGCAAAGTGCAGATCATCATCTTGAAGACTTACTTTTAAGATTACTGAACCGCGATCGGTAAACTTAATCGCGTTGCTAAGTAAGTTAATCAAAATTTGTTTCAGACGTATTGAGTCGGCGACACAAAAATCAATCTTGTCATCTAATTCAAAATCTAGCTTCAATCCTTTAATTTTCGCTTTTTCGGCAACCATTAAGATAGATGCCTGACAAATTTCCACCACAGCGATTCTTTCCAAATCTAGGGTTTCTTTATTAGCATCAATTTTGGTAATTTCTAAATAGTTTTTAACCAGAGCCAGCAAATGTTCCCCTGAATCAACTAAAAAGCCAGCGTATTCTTTTTGTTTATCATTTAGCTTGCCATAATACTGTTCTTTCAAAGCTCTGGCAAAGCCGATTATGGCAGCAATTGGACTCCTAAACTCGTGAACCAAATGAGAAATATGTTCGTGTCTTGCCTGCTCTTGCTCGTGCCAACTTGGCTGTTGCGCTTCTAAATGGCGAATTTTTTGTTGCTGTTGCTCAATTAAATTTTGTTGCTGCTTAATTATTGCTCGTTGGCTAGCAAAATTATATAAAGTCTTTTCTAAAGTATTGGGTAGTCGCTCCAGCTTGTGTCTTAGTATATATCCACTAACTCCCGACTGAATCAATTTTACGGCTCGTTCATCACCTAAAGTATCTGTAATTAAAATTAGGGGAGTATCTGGATGAATATGACACCAGCACTGAAGTGTTTCAATTAAAGAGCGATCGCTGTTCTGGTCAGGAATTTGAATGTAATCATACAAAATCGCACTGTAATTTAATTGAGGCAGCTTTTCACTTAAGTGTTGAGTATCGATCAGATCGTAAGTAAAATTGATGTTTGCCGTATGTAAAGAATTGGCGATCGCCTTAAAATTGTCAGTCCGATCTGAAATTATGAGAAGATTCACTTTGCTGAGTGCTGTTGCTCTTGACTGTAGCTGTAAAATTGACCCAGAACTTTCTAACATAATCATCAATGTTGCTCAAGAGTTATGCGTGTATTCAACAGATTTACTATTTATGATATCGAGCGATTTTAAAGAGCAATCTCATTTGTAGAAAAGTTTTTATTTATTGCCTCTGTGTCAAACAATAAGTAAAGGTTAAGCTAAAATTTACGATATTTTTTAGCAATTTACTACTCAGGGTTTAAGAGATCAAACATTTAATTAGAGCATATTTCACGGTGACAAAAATAGCTACAGCTCAAAAATTATTAGATATTATTGTCTAAAAATTGAGGTTATGCTAGATATTATTACTTAAAATTCTTTTTGAGCAAAGATCATCATTGAAATAATTAACAGTAAAGTAGTGTAAAGTAAACCATATAAAGCATGGCTGATTAACTCGGTAGAATTTGGTAGTAGACCATAAACTGCTTCATTTTTTAGATCTAGCCGCGAAAGATTGGGCAGCACTAAATACAGACTGGTAGTCAAACTCTCGATACTGGCATTCTTACTGAGTTTTCCCAATTCAACTAAATCTTCACTGAAGTGACCCATTAAATAAACTCCAAAGCTAAGTAAAGTAGCGAGAATTGAACTAGTAAAGACACCAAATAGAATCGATACTGCGTTAATAAGAGCTAGTTGAATTAATAAAAAAACTCCCGCGGTGATTAGCGCGCTGGTAGGATAGCTAATCTCAGCCAGACTTAGCATAGCTAAATAAATTGTCATCATAATTGAAATCGTCACTGCCAATACTGCGGTAAGTCCCAAATGTTTACCTAGTATTAATTCAGCACGGCTAATTGGTTTAGGAATCAGCATCAGCAGAGTACGTTTTTCAATCTCTTTATTAATTAATGCCGTTCCGACAAAGATCGCCACAATCACGCTTAAAATAGCGATCGCACCAATGCCAAAATCTAAGAGAATCTTTTCATGAGTTCCCGCAGCAATTTCAGGAATAATTCTTTGAGCCAAAATCAACAGTAGAGAAAAGAAACCGATAAAATAAAGAATGCGATCGCGGATAACTTCTTTAAAACCATTGTTGGCAATGGTAAAAACTCTGATCAAATTCATTGGTTAACAGAACTGCAAACATATTTCAGGGTTTACACTGTTATTATTCCCAAACTAAGTTCAAAACATATCATTATTTATATATTTGTCCGTAATTTCCACTTTTGATGGTTAAAAAGTTTGATCGCCAGTTAGAAAAATCAGATCTTACAATAACTAACACCTTAGTTGGCAGTAGTTTGATCGCTAATCAAGTCATACAATTTGGGAAAATATTGCTTGAGAATGTAGATACGATATGCCATCTTATCAGGAAATACGTGAAGTTGATTATGCACAATTGCTTTTATGGTTTTTTCCATAACTTTAGCTGGATCGGTTACCAGATGTTCGGGAAAACCTCTCGTGGCATGAGCTAATGCTCCAAAACGTTCCGACTGAAGTATAGGAGTACGGCTAAAAAAGGGATAAACGGCTGTAACTTTGACATTATATTGTTTTACTTCATGCCAAAGTCCTTCACTAAAACCACGTAAGCCAAACTTGCTGCTAGAGTAGTGAGCCATCCCCGCAGGAGCGATCCAGCCTGCCAGGGAAGAGATGTTGACAATGTGTCCTTGTCTGCGCTCAATCATATCAGCAACCAGAAGAGAACTCAAACGCATAGGTGTAATCAAATTCACCTGCATTAACCGTTCCCATTTATCAGCAGGAACTTCGTCCATACGACCAAATAAACCTATTCCTGCATTGTTAATCAAAATATCAATGGATACATCTAAAGCTTTGATTTGGTCGTAGAGAGCTTGACAACCTTCGGGGTTTGCTAGATCGCTCTCAATACAAGCAATTATTTTCCCTGTAGTTATTTTATTGCTTATCTTAGAAGCATGATTATCTAACGTAGTGCGATCGAGATCGCTAAGAATCAAATGGCTACCAGCCTGTAATAACTGGCGAGTCAATTCTTGACCAAAGCCTCCTGTTGCACCGGTCAAAACTACTACCGCTTGATTAAGATCGCTCATAATTTCTTAAATATATAACGCTTAAGTGTGATCTAGCTTCTCATTTAAAGATCAAGACTATTTAGAGACTAATAACTATATGAACAGTAAAAACTTGTAATTCGGTGTTTACAATTGGCAACACCTCAAATCTTAGGCGATTTCAGCATGACCCAAAGCAAGAGAAACCAGGGAAATTTAACATTGGGTATCAGCCACACATATTTTCTTAGTGCAGGGAAAGTAGCAGGCAGTAAAAATCTCAAAGAGCGCAAAGAAACAGGACGATCGCCATCGCGGTCTATTAGACTATATCTTTCTGCCAGCTCGGCGACAATCTGCACTTTTCCCGTATATTTCATCACACTGGAGTCGTTAGCCAAAGCAGCGATCGCTCTACCAGTTAGCAAGGGAGTTTCCCAGTTATAACCATCGCCAAAAGTTTTTTGACCATCACCATCGGTTTGTTGGGCAAAATCAATAATCTGTTCTGTTCCCACAATACCTGGCCAAATAGAAATAGAAGCAATATTATCTGGTTTCAATTCTACAGCCATATCCGCAGCCAGGCGATCGCAAGCTGATTTACCCGCACCATAAGCAGCACCAAAAATATAAGACATCCCCCCCCAGGAAGATATAGTACAAATAATTCCTGTTTGGCGATCCGTAAGGCTACCCGCAGCTATATGCCCTAAAGGACTAGCTGCGCGTCGCGAAGCGGTATCCTTTAGGAGTCCTTTAGGGTAATCGCTCATCAAACGAGCGGCAAAGATACTGCAAACGTAGTGACTACGAAGACCAACATTATTAACCGCATCCCAAAGAGCGGGTTCAGATTGCCAAAAGGGCTTACCGTAGGCATCTCTAATTGCCTGCACTCCTGAAAAGACATTGTTAACTAATAAGTCCAGTTGTCCTTGTTCATTATCAATACGTTCAAAAAGTAAACGTACTTGTTCATCGTCGCTATGGTCTACTTGAACAGAAATACATTTACCACCGACTTGTTCAACAGCTAATTGAGTTTCTTGAAGACTACCTGATAATTCGTTCAGCGCATCAGAGTTATTCAGACTACGACCTGTAATGTATACCGTTGCTCCAGCCTCTCCCAAACCGATCGCAATTCCTTTGCCGACTCCCCTGGTTGCCCCCGTGACTAGTGCTACTTTTCCCTTAAGGTCTGACATAGTTGCTTGTTGATGTCTATCAAATACAGTTTACACTTATATATTGGTTTAATTATCCATAGAATAGATGTATCCATAGAATAGATGTCTCAACTAAACTTTGGCGCAATTTGGCAGTTATGGTGGTTATTGCCCTTAATGTTGAGTATGTTGGGAATTTTTCTAAGTATTTGGGTGGTTGTTCCCCCTCCTACTTTTTCTTTACTTCCTTTTGGAGTATGCGCGCCAGAAGTAAGTCCTTGGCTAGTTATTATTAATGCGATCGCTCTTGTGTTGGCAATTGTCGTGCCAAAAAGTTGGTGGTCTAATCTTATTGTCATCTGTAGTTTACTTGGTTTGACTTTAAGTTCCGTGCCTTTGCTTCAGTTTCCTGCTACTAATAAAAGATTTGCCACTGAAATAGAAAAAGCTTTGGGTACAGACTACTTAAAAAATATTCCTCAAGCTTTACTAGCTCAAATGCGTTCTCAGCCATTAGCGATCGCCGATGTTTTTCGAGGTATCCCTAACCCAGAGGTTCGCATCAACAGAGGAATTATTTTTGCTAGTCCCGATCAAATTGACCTCAAACTAAATCTTTATCGCCCTCTGCCGTCAGGAAAGTATCCTGCCCTGATCATAATTTATGGTGGTGCTTGGAGAGCAGGGAACCCTAGTGATTATGAAAAATTTAGCATTTACCTGGCAAATCAGGGATATGCAGTGATTGCAGTTGATTATCGTCACGCGCCACAATATAGGTTTCCTAAGCAGCTTGAAGATGTGGCAACAGCTTTACAATATATTCAAGCTCATGCAGATGATTTAGAAGTCAATCTAGACAGAATGGCAATTATGGGTCGATCGGCAGGAGGACATCTAGCTACACTGACGGCATATCAGCAAAATGCTCTTCGGTTTCGAGCAGTAGTCAGCTATTACGGTCCTGTTGATTTAACCGAAGGATACTACAATCCGCCTGTTCCTGACCCGATTGACACTACAGCTGTACTAGAAAACTTTTTGGGCGGAACACCGCAAGAACTTCCAGAACTATATCAACAGGCTTCCCCAATCAACCATATTAGACATAATTTGCCTCCTTCTTTGCTAGTTTATGCAGGTCGCGATCACCTAGTACAAGCAAAGTTTGGGCGAGAGCTTTACAATAAATTAAAAGCAGCCGACAATCGCGTTGCTTTGTTAGAAATTCCTTGGGCGGAACACGCCTTTGATGCGGTTTTTTTTGGGGTCAGTAATCAGCTTGCTTTATATTATACGGAACGTTTTCTGGCAGGGACTCTAAAATCCTCGGTGTCACTCCAGCCAACAACCAACGACTAACAATTTAACCATAAAGATAAAGATCATGTCCAGAGAATATTTCGACATCGTAATTGTCGGAGCAGGACTATCAGGCGTAGGTACAGCTTACCATTTACAGAAAAGTTGCCCTGGTAAAAGTTATGTAATTCTAGAAGGTCGAAACTCAATGGGGGGGACTTGGGATCTTTTTCGCTACCCAGGTGTTCGCTCTGATAGTGAGATGTACACTTTGGGTTACAATTTCAAACCTTGGCGTCAAGCACAAAGTATTGCCGACGGTGCGTCGATTTTGAAATATGTGCAAGAGACGGCTAACGAAAACGGTATTGAGCAACACATCCGCTACGGTCACGTTGTCAAAAAAGCTAATTGGTTGAGTACAGATGCCACTTGGACTATTGAAACCGAAAACAAAACTACGGGAGCAACCGTGTGCTTTAGCTGCAATTTCCTGATGATGTGTTCTGGCTACTACAGTTACGCCAAAGGCTATACTCCTGAATTTAAATCCCGCGATTGCTTTAAAGGAGAGCTAGTTCATCCTCAAAAATGGCCTGAAGAACTCAATTATGACAATAAGAAGGTAGTTGTCATTGGCTCTGGAGCAACTGCGATTAGCTTAGTGCCAGAAATAGCTAAGAATGCAGCTCATGTGGTGATGCTACAACGATCTCCGACCTATATTTTGTCACGTCCAGAGCAGGACGCGATCGCCAATTTTCTGCGCCAGATCCTGCCTGAACGGATAGCCTATGCGATTATACGTTGGAAATATATAGCATTTCAGCAATTCTTTTATCATCGCGCACGCACTGCGCCAAACAAGGTAAAGCGTACGCTGCTTAAAATGGTACGCCAAGAATTGGGGTCAGACTATGATATTGAAACCCATTTCACGCCACGCTATGATCCTTGGGATCAACGTCTTTGCCTGGTGCCAGATAGTGACCTGTTTCAATCTATTCAGTCGGGCAAAGCTTCCGTCGTTACCGATCAGATTGACACCTTTACCCAAAAAGGGATTCTGCTTAAGTCGGGCAAAGAAATTGAAGCTGACATCATTGTCACGGCAACGGGACTTAATCTGGTCGTGCTTGGTGGGGTTGAATTTACCGTGGATGCCAATCCAGTCAATTTTGACCAAACTTACACCTACAAAGGCATTATGTATTCGGATGTACCAAATCTGGCTTCTATTTTTGGGTATATAAATGCTTCTTGGACTTTGCGCGCCGATCTTATCGCAGAATATATCTGCCGATTGATTAATCACCTGGAGAATCTCGGGGTGCGCCAGTGTACTCCGCGCTTGAGAGATGAGGATCTTAATATGTCGGCGCGACCATTTATTGAAAATTTCTCTTCTGGCTATCTACAACGATTGATGCACTTACTGCCTAAGCAGGGCGATCGCGAACCCTGGACTAATATACAAAATTACCAGTACGACAAAAAAATGTTTCGTCATGGGTCAATCGATGATGGGGTTCTCGTGTTTAGTAATCCTGACCCAGCGGTTGGCAAATCATAGCTAATTTTGCTACTTAATGTCCACAACTAGCCAACTGCGATCGCGACTTTTAGTGAGGATGGAAGCGAGTCTTAGACTAGTAGAATCGACAATCGGTAATTAGTAATCAAAACTCGCTACTTATTCAAATGGGGATCAGCTATACTCTATTTTCAAGATCGACACCATAATTGTGTATTATTATTTCTAAATATAAATATTGCTTTATTAAAATATTTTTATAATTTTTTTATGCAAACCATCTTTACCACTAACTCCAGCTTCAGTACTAGTAATAATAAGATATTGCAGGAAAAGCTAAGGCGCAAACAGCCTTTAAAAGTTATTGCTTTGGGAGATAGTTTAATTTATGGGTTTGGAGATTTTGTTGGTGGAGGCTGGGTAGAAAGGCTACGTCGAGAATGGATGTCTCCTGAAGGCGCAGGTCATGTATTGTATAACCTTGGGGTAAGAGGCGATCGCACTAAGCAAGTTGCGATTAGATTAGAGCAAGAATTTAATTGTCGTGGGGAATTACGTAACCATGTACCAGACTTGATTTTACTCTCAGTTGGCGTTAACGATTCAGCTCGCATCAGCAAGCCAACAGGCAAGCTATATACAGATATGGAAAGCTTTCGAGAACAGATCGCTCATCTACTCGATGTTGCTCAAAATCTTTGTCCTGTCTTGTTTATTGGCATGACTCCAGTGGATGAAACTAAAATGCCCTTTATGGATTGTCTTTACTACAATCACCTAGATCAATATCGTTACAAAGAAGCAACTCTACAAGCTTGTCAACAAAGAGATATTCCCTATCTTGATATTTTCGATCTTTGGTTATCTAGAGGTAACAACTGGATTAATTCTCAATTGGGTGAAGATGGCTTGCATCCTAACGTGACTGGTTATCAAACTTTGTTGGCCGATATTATGGCGTGGAGCTCGATTGATTAATCGATGTTGGTTTGATAGTAATTTTATTGGTAACAGGTAAGAGCTTATGATAGCTAAAATTTCCCTGAAATCGACTTATACTGACTAAACTATGGCTTAATTTGAATTCCGCTAGTAGAAACCTTAGTTAGCCAAAATTTAAGCTGAGGATCGCGAATTTGAGTTCTTACCTGACGTTGAACAGCGATCGCTTTTGTTTCTGATTCACACAGGGCAAACACTGTCGGGCCAGATCCCGACATCATTGTTCCCAAAACATCTTGCGCAGCAAAAGCCGATTTTAACTTTGCTACCTGGGGATACCTGGGCAAGACTACTTTTTCTAAATCGTTATGGAGTAGTTTGCCGATTTTTTGCTGGTTTTGCTGGGTAATTGCCTCAACTAAAGGACTAGAACTAATTTTAGCGGTGCGAGACTTAATTCTCGCTGCATCAGAAATGTAAGTATCGCTATATTGCTGGCGATAGGTTTGATATGCCCAAGGAGTAGAAACGCTAAGATTCTCATATTTAGCTAGAATTAGCCAAATATTGCTTAAATGCCTAATTTCATCGAGTTTCTCGCCTCTTCCTGTGGCGATCGCCGTTCCACCAGTAACACAAAAAGGAATATCCGAACCTAACTTGGCTGCCAAATCTTGCAATTCAGGTTGAGTCAATCCCAATTTCCACAGTAAATTAATTCCTACCAATACCGCAGCAGCGTTACCCGATCCTCCCGCTAAACCCGCAGCCACAGGTATATTTTTAGTAATTCTGATACTAACGCCACCATAGTTAGCGTGCATTTCAGGAAAAACATCGCACATTAACTGGGCAGCACGATAGGCTAAATTAGTCTCATCCGTTGGGACTTGAGGGTGATCGCAATAGATATAAATCTTCTGAGTACCGCTGGATTGAATATCTAAGCGATCTGCCAATTCTACGCTTTGTAAAATCATGACCAGTTCATGAAAGCCGTCAGGGCGATGGCCAATTATTTCTAGATAAAGATTGATTTTGGCTGGCGCAATTAAGGAATAAGACTGCATATCACCTAAAACAATATACTCACCTGACTTACTATATAGCGATTTTACTGCGATCGGGACAGATAATATTTTATCTGCCAGTAAAATTATCTTTTGACAATTATCTACAAGCAATTTTATGAATACTTTTGACGATTAAATGCAGCTTTTAAAGATTGGCGATCGCGCGAAGCCAATTATTTCTAGATCAAGATTGATTTTGGCTGCCAGTAAGATTATCGATAAGATCTAATCGAAAAGTAGTGAGAGCTAATGTAACCAATCGGTTAATTAACTCTCTATTTTTAATTAACTATCACTTTGTCATCATCTTGAGCCGATTCGACAACAGACTTATTTTTTATCTGTTCTTCTTTAGTCATCAGCTTAACAATGGAAGCCTTTTCTAATAATCCTAGAAGCTCTCCTGTTTCACTAAGTACGACTAGTTCTTGAACTTCTTTAGTCTCGAACATTTTGGCAGCTTCTAGTAAAGAAGTATTCGCGGGAATTGTATCTGCTTCGGGTACGGGTTTGACTAGCTCATGAAGATAAACCTCATTCCATTGAGAAGTAGGAATCTCTTTTAAATCCTCTGTGGTAACTGCACCAGTTAGCTGTTGATTGTCATCTACTAGCAAAAACTTTTTCCAACGCTCTTTACCAATTACATAGTTATTAACAAACTCTCGGACAGAAAGATGGTTATTCACGATTGGACTATCAGCAATTACCGCATCTCGAGCAGTATACTGACTCAACTTATCTTGTACTGTGGCAGATTGGGCAGCAAAACCAGCATTTTGCAATAAAAACGTACCAATCAGTAAAGTCCAAATGCTTCCCACTTGGCTGATACCTAAGACAGATAAAATACCTAGAGCAATAGCAATCCAACCAATTACCTGACCAACTCTACCAGCAAAGATCACTCCTTTATTCGGATTGCCTGTGATTTTCCAGACAATAGATTTGAGGACGTTACCACCATCTAGGGGAAGCCCAGGAATCATGTTAAATAGTGCTAGTACTAAATTAATATATGCAACCAGAGAAATAACCGCTTTAATAGGCAGGCTGAGGGGGACAGTAGCTGTGATTAAAGTAAAGACACCAAAAAGCACAAGACTAACTAATGGTCCAGCGATCGCCACTAAAAACGCCTGAAGTGGTGTTTCTGATTCTTTTTCTAAGGTAGCCAAACCACCAAAGATAAATAAAGTGATTGATTTAACGGGAATGTTCTGAGAAATTGCGACAAAGCTATGTCCAAGTTCATGAGCTAATACGGAAGAAAAAAGTAGCAAGGCAGAAACCAAGCCCAATAGCCAAGGCATTGCCCCCGTCAGCTGTGGGAATTGAGTTAGGCTAGAGCCATAACTCCAGGTGACCAAACCCAAGACAAAAAACCAGGAAGGATTTATAAAAAAAGGTATCCCAAATAAATTTCCGATGCGAATATTGCCGTTCATGGCACGCTCCTATCTAAATGACGCAATAACATTCCACTATAGTTGAATAGTTAAATGAGGAATGCTTTATCTTCTTGTTTACTTTCAAGTTATCAATATTAAAATTGTAACGAAGCGTAAATAACAATTGATCCTTCTAACGTAGAGTAAAAACCGTCATTAAGATTACGGTAACAACTTGATAAATTTTGGCATAATAAGTGTAGAAATATGCTGAAACAATATGCCAGATATAATTCCTCAATATCCCGACTCTTATAGTCAAGAAGATATTCAACAAATTTTGCAGTTAGCGATCGCAACTCACTATACCGACGAAGAACTTAGCAGACAGCAGCTATGGGAGATCGCTTCTGAGTTAGACATTAATAATGCTACAATTCAAGCTGCCGAAAGAAAATGGCTAGAGCAAAAAGCAGTTGATCGCCAACGTCGTGCTTTCGATCTGCACCGACGTCAAAAATTTAAACAAAAATTAACCAAATTTGCGATCGTCAATACTTTTATAGTTTCTTTTAATTTTGTCGCTGCGGGAACTCTTTCCTGGTCATTATATATTTTGCTATTTTGGGGTTTAGGCATAGCCTTAAGTGGTTGGAAAGCATATCAATCTCAGGGAGAGGAATATGAACGAGCTTTCCAAAGATGGAGCTTTCAAAACGAAGTCAAGCAAACTGTAGCTACGGTTTGGACTAGACTGCAAGAAGCTTGGCAAGCTTGATTTAATTAAATTAAAAATAATTACAGAAAATGATTAAATTAAGTGCCTGGGGTACTCAACCCCAGTATTTTTTTGCCTGCTTATTTCAATCCCAGAAAGTTTTTTAGCCATTCCAAAAAGTTACCTACATCCTTGGTAGAAACTTTGAGTAAAGAAAGTATCCCTACCACGATTAAAATTGTGCCAATCAAAAAGTTATTTTCATATAAGGCCAAACCGACGATCGCAATAAAATAAGGAGAAACAATACGACTGATTTTCTCTACTGTGGTGACAACCTCTTTATCTTCAACAATTTCTTCTGTTTGCAAAAAAGTGTCTTGGGGGGAGGTTAAATTAGTAGCGGCAGGCGGTGAAAGTTTAATGTCTTTTAAATCAGACATGGTAGGCTTTTGTGGTTCACGGGGCGACTTTCCAAACATAATTCAACTCATCTATCAGTAAATCTATATTGTTATTTTAAGCTAGCCCGATCTGAGAAGTTAATTTGCAATCTAGTTTAATTTTGAAGACCAAAATAAGTCAGGATTAAATTTTTTCTCCCGGTATTAATAATTTCATGGGTTTCTCCAACCTCAACAGCGACACATACTCCTGGGGTTAAATCATATTCGCGTTCATCAATCCGAATTGTTCCTGTTCCTTGACTAACAAAAAACACTTCACACATATCCTGATGAAAATGAGCAGAAGCTATTTGTCCTGGGGCGAAAGTCGCTTGAGAAAAATTGGTTAAATGGGGTAAGTCTCCGCAAGCGAGCATTATCTTTTTGGTGATTTCTGGATTGTGAGACACCTTTTGTGGTGGCAGATTGTTTAAATTGGTAATTTTCATAATTGTCTTCAGTAATTAACGCGACATAAACAAAAATTAAGCTCAAATAATTGCGATCGCGCAGTTATACTTTTAAGCCTTTTTGTACCGATATTTCCACAATTAACTCCACAATTTGATAATAGAGATACGAGTCGCAGCTCAATGTTTGAATAAAAGTCATACAAAAATACCCAATTTCAGCACGTCATGCCCAAATTGCTTTCTATTAGACAAATACCTGCCATACCTATTACTAAATCTAACTTCAAACCCTATGGTCAGTTAATTACCCTTTCTCCTGATGGTAAGGCTTTTGATGAAAGCGACGCAGTATTGAATCTACAAAATGGTATTCCTCGCTTTTATCTGATGCACCTGAAACATCGAGGCAGAACTTTCCATCAGATTACCCGTCATAGCTTGTGTACCCAATGCTTAGGTTCATTAAACGGTAAAGACTGGTTGATGGCGGTATGTCCTCCTTCGGTTAAAACCGAACCAGATATCAATCAGATGAGTGCGTTCCGTATCCCAGGAAATTGTTTTATTAAACTAGAGGTGGGAACTTGGCACGCGGGACCATATTTTGATCGCGAAGCAACAGATTTTTATAATCTAGAACTTAACAATACTAATGTAGTTGACCATTTTACTCACAATTTTTCCCTCAAACAAGATCTCAAATTTGAAATTATTGACTAATTTTCTCCAATCAATTTAAAAATATCATGAGTCAGGAATGGGCGATCGCTACCTACGGTTTGACCAAAAGATTTGAAGGGCATATTGCCGTTAATGAGATTGACCTGAGAGTTAAGGCGGGGGAAGTATATGGCTTAATTGGCCCTAACGGTGCGGGAAAAACTACGCTAATTAGGATGCTGGCAACGGCAGAAAAACCAACTACAGGAGAGATTTATCTTGATGGCGATCGCCTGTTGCGAGATGATTCTAATTCTTTGCTAAAACAGCGGATCGGTTATCTTCCTGACGATTTTCCTCTTTATGACGATTTGACTGTCTGGGATTATTTAGATTATTTTGCGCGGCTATATTGTTTAAAACAGCCGAGTCGCCGTCGTCGTTTACAAGAAGTATTAGAACTAGTTCAGCTAGAGAACAAGCGCAACAGTATTATTTTTACTCTCTCGCGGGGAATGAAGCAACGCCTAAGTTTAGCCAGGACGATTATTCATGAACCAATATTATTACTTTTAGATGAACCCGTATCAGGCTTAGATCCTCTGGCAAGACAGCAGTTTCGCCAAATAATTAAAATTTTACAAGAGGCGGGAATGACAATTCTTATTTCTTCCCATGTGCTAAGTGACTTAGCCGAACTCTGCACCTCTGTAGGAATAATGGAATTAGGATTTTTAGTAGAAAGCTCCTCACTAAAAGACCTGTATCAAAGGTTATCTCGTCAACAAATTATTCTCAGTACTTTGGGTAAGATGGAGGTGTTGCAACAAAAACTGAGCCAAAACCCCTTCGTAGAAACCTGGTCGATGATTCCTCAAAGTAATCGTCTTAAAGTCAATTTTACGGGAGGAGAATCTGACTGCGCTGAACTGTTGCGATCGCTTATTATAGCTGATATTCCGCTAACAGAATTTTACTGTAGCCAAGAAGATCTCGAAACTATATTCTTAAAATTAGGACACCAACAAACTTCTTAAATTTATCGAATCGGCGATAATAAAAAATCCCTACAAAGTTAAATAACTCAGAATTATGAAACAAAATATACGACTGTTTCACCACTTAAGTTCATTATGGGAAAAGTTTTTAGACTGGAATCCTCAGTTATTTCGAGAGATTAAAGGCAAACTAAAAACAAGAAACGTAGTTGCTGCTGCCGCTGTTTCTAGCGTTACTCAGTTTGTAGCGGTTATTTGCTTGTTAGGTGACTTGCCCGATCCAGATCCCCAAGCCAGATTAGGTGTGCAGTATGGTCGCTATGGCATGGGCAATATTTACGAAGACCTTGGCAGCTATCATTATCAGCATCTCCCTTATACTAAAGATCTGCTCGATAATTGGATAATTAACTGGCAATTATTATGGCTAGATTTATTTGTGAGCCTCAGTATTATTAGTATTTTTGCTCTACTAGTGGTGGGAACGTATATGCTAATTGCCGATACTGTTAAAGAAGAGAGTCGCGGCACACTGAACTTTATTCGCTTGACACCTCAATCTGCCAGCAGCATTTCTTTAGGAAAAATTTTGGGTGTTCCAATATTACTTTATATCGTTATCTTATTATTTTTACCACTGCACTTAATCGCAGGTTTGGGCGCACGAATTCCCCTGACTTTAATTCTTGGCTTTGATGCGGTAATTCTTGCCAGCTGCGCCTTTTTCTACAGCTTGGCATTGCTTTGGAGTTTGATGGATTTTGGCTTATCAAGTTTTAAACCTTGGTTAGCTAGTGGAGTAATTGCCACTGTGTTATTAGTTTTCACCAAGACTCTATTTAACAGTGATTATTTAACTTTAGATAATCCTCTGGGCTGGTTGTTTTTATTTAATCCCAGTTTAGTTCTGTCCTATTTAATTGACGCTACCTATCTACCCGACAACAAAATTGGCTTTTTACCAGCAAAAAATTTAGGGGAACTGCTATTTTATGGACAGGCTCTTTGGACAAAAGCTAGCCTGGGTATCAGCTTAATTATATTTAACTTCAGTCTCTGGACATATTGGTGCTGGTCGATCTTAAAACGTCGTTTTCATAATCCAGAGCATACTTTATTTAGTAAAGTGCAAAGTTATTGGCTAACTGGTTGGTTGGCGGCGATCGCCCTTGGCTTCACCCTGCAAAGCACCGCCGAAAATGACTTAACAGAATACTTTATGTTTAGCCAATTCTGTTTGTATGTCTGGGGTTTAGGATTAATCGCTAGTCTCAGTCCTCATCGTCAAGCGTTACATGATTGGGCGCGGTATCGTCATCAAATTAACCAAAGTAACAATGCTCTTTGGAAAGAGTTAATCTTTGGCGAAAATAGTCCTTCAACAGTAGCAGTAGCAATCAATTTGGCAATTGCGATCGCCTATATCACTCCCTCAATCTTTTTACTCCTAGATTTTGACAAGCAATTCGTCTTCTGGGGTTTTATGTTAAGTGCTGGAAGTATTACACTTTGCGCTATTGCTGCTCAATTTATCTTGACTGCCAAGACGCGCAAACGAGCAGCTTGGTCGGTAATTACCGTAACGTCAATGATTGTCGTACCACCTGTTTGTTTTGGTCTAGCTGAAATATCTCCTCAAACCATACCTCAAGCCTGGCTGTTTAGTTTTATTCCCACTGTCGCTACTGAATATGCCACCACCTCGGCTATCTTACTAACCATGCTCGGACAGTGGTTAGCTGTTGCTTTGATTGGTTTACAAATGACTATAAAACTCAAGCAAGCAGGAGCATCGGAAACTAAGATGTTATTGTCTCAATCTCGTTAAAAATAAAGATTTTTGAGCCAAAAGCGATCGCCTGATTGAGAAAGCGATCGCTTTTTTACATTCGTGGATTATGTGGATTATCAAGTCACATCAATCAATTTTATTTGGTTAATTTTCCAAACCTGCTTGTTGAAACATTTGCTGAGGCATGAAGAAGAGGGGGAAAGGTTAAAGGTAGGATTAATCCTTTTCCCCTTAACCCTTACCCTTTCACATTTTCCCCTTCTCGGTAATACTTTTAGATCTGGTATCGACCAACCAAACTCTAGCCACTCCTGCTTGCAGATAATCTGTGGCTTTCTCCGCTAAGTTACCAAATGCTTGCCCTGGAGAAATAATTTCGATGACTAATTCAGGTGCAGCAGGACAAACCTGATCAAGTATCCAATCAGCACTAAGACACGCATGAGAAATATAAGTCAAGTCAGGAACAGGAATCCAATTTGCTCCATTCCTTTAGAGTCTAATCGCCCATTCTGGATAAATTCGCCCTCTTTCCTGACACCAAGTTTGCAACAAAATGATTAAAGCAGCTTGTACGGCAGAATGAAATGATTTTGGAGACATTTTGGGATATAGCTTGACCGTCTACAAATTCATAAGGGCGATCGCCTTCAGTCAGTTCAAAAAATTCTTGGATGGTTAACTTGGTGGTTGATCAAACCATTGTGTTTAAGTTGGATAGCTACAAATATTCTATCAGTTAGTTTTGGGTAAGAGGCGATCGCCTTTTTCATTAGTCAATCATAAATGATCGATGTTTTTAGACTTCAATCGCTACTCATACACTATTGGGTAAAAAATTTCTGATATATAGTAGGGGCGAACGATCGTTTACCTTAGTAGTGCGTCTAGGCTAGAATGCTGGGCTGATTCCCCAAGCTTGGGGGTAGGGGGCCCAAAATAATTTTTAATACCCAACAAATTAATTTAGACGCGCTACTAGGACTAAAACGTATAGAAAAACTACTACAGCCTAACAATAATGATAGT
The DNA here is from genome assembly GCA_036703275.1 of Coleofasciculaceae cyanobacterium. Classification (NCBI taxonomy): domain Bacteria; kingdom Bacillati; phylum Cyanobacteriota; class Cyanophyceae; order Coleofasciculales; family Coleofasciculaceae; species Coleofasciculaceae cyanobacterium. The sequence goes on from DATNPK010000096.1 coordinate 351,219, forward strand.
TATCGGTTTAATGAGTGGGACTTCTGTTGATGGTATTGATGCTGCCCTAGTAGAAGTCACTGGCACAGAAAAAGATCTCAAAGTAAAGCTGTTATCAGGACAAACCTTTGCTTATCCTGAAGTATTAAGGGGCAAAATATTAGCAGTTTGTGGCGCAAAAGCCATGAATATGGCCGAATTAGCCGATTTAGATGATGCGATCGCGACTCAGTTTGCAGCAGCAGCGCAAAAAATTCAAGCTCAGCAGACCACAGCAGCATTGATCGGTTCTCATGGTCAAACCATATATCATCGACCGCCCGTTCGAGATCGCCACAATCAGACTCTGGGCTACAGCCTCCAAATTGGCAGAGGAGAATTAATTGCTTATCTTACTGGTATCAAAACTATTAGTAACTTTCGCGCAGCAGATATTGCAGCAGGAGGTGAAGGCGCACCCTTGGTAGCAAAAATCGATCTTTGTTTACTGTCTCATCCGACTAAAACTAGAGCGATTCAAAACCTTGGTGGTATTGGCAACGTGGCATACTTACCTCCTAATACAACATTGAACTCAGACCAACAAATAGTTGGCTGGGATACTGGGCCGGGTAATGTTTTATTAGACTTAGCCATTGCTCGTCTGACTAACGGAACTCAAACTTACGACCACGATGGACAATGGGCAGCCCGGGGAATTCCCGATCGTCAGTTGATACAGCAATGGTTACAGCAAGATTTTTTTGGGCAATATCCGCCCAAGTCTACAGGTAGAGAACTATTCGGCAAAGATTATTTAAATCAGCGTTGGCAAGAAATGGATCGAGCAGGACTTAATGAAAGCGATCGCCTGGCAACTTTAACCGAGCTTACTGTAGCCTCGATCATTCATAGTTATCAGCAATTTTTACCCCAAATGCCAGACGAAGTTTTGCTCTGTGGTGGTGGCAGCAAAAATACATATCTCAGACAACGCTTACAAGCTGAGTTAATATTGTCACATAAACATATACATACACATATACGTACAACAGATGAGGTCGGAATCAACGGAGATTTTAAAGAGGCGATCGCTTTTGCCGTTTTAGCTTACTGGAGAGCTATGTCTATTCCTGGTAATTTACCTCAAGTTACAGGAGCGACAAAGCCAGTCTTATTAGGAGATATCCATTCACCCTTGATGATATAGACTTTGCTCTATACAAATAACTAAATACATTAACGAATATAGCTTTATATAACCAAGTTGAGATTATGAGGATAAAGTTGTGGCTCATAGTTTCTTAATTGAATCGGGCTATTGGAATGTAAGTGGTTATTGGCTGAAGCCCAACCTAGTACCTATACCTCTTGAAGGAGGAATCAAAATTGATTGGAAACGAGCTAACTGGTTCAAAATGACCACGAGCTTAACCTGTGATGATCAGACGGCAACGAAAATAATCTTATCAATGCCGAGGCAATTTAAATTATGAAGCAAATCACTATACTTATGTTTCACAACACAGCCTTTTGGGGAATATTGAAGGAGAGGGTAGACTCATAGCTCAATCTATCATTCAATATTATTGGTTTATTGGAACTGCCAGCAAACAAAAAGGACTAGATACTTATTATCGTCTCAACCAAAATACCTATTACCTGACTAGCAGTATCTTAGATGATCACAGCATTAAACAGACAATTGAAGCCACTGTGAAACGTTAACCCTGCTTGAGTGCAAAATTCGCTCAGAGATTACTCTGTCTCTTCTCATCAATCAAACCTGCCAAAATTAATTTCCTAAAACTAGCTTCATAGATAGAAGAATGAATACAGATCGTAACTATGGTCGTTTACTTGCCAATCGTTATCAACTAGCTAATTTAGTAGGCGAAGGTGCTATGGGTAGAGTTTACCTAGCAAAAGACACCGTATTAGGTGGCGTAAGCGTAGCAATCAAATTTTTGTCTCAAGCCTTACTTAATGATAATATGCGCGATCGCTTTGAGCGAGAAGCAACAATTTCGGCTCTTTTAGGCGAAAAAAGTATTCATGTTGTTAGAGTCAAAGACTATGGTGTAGACGACAACAACATTCCATTCTACGTTATGGAATTTCTCTTAGGAGAAAGCATTAATGAAACAATTCACTATCAACCAACACCTTTGCCAAGATTTCTGACTCTAGCTCGTCACGTCTGTCTGGGATTAGAATCTGCTCATCAGGGAATTTACCTGAATGGCGAATTGTGTCGCGTTATTCATCGAGATATTAAACCTAGTAATATAATTGTAGTTCGAGATCCTACTTTAGGAGAAGTTGCTAAGATTTTGGACTTTGGGATTGCCAAACTAATCCAGGCAAGTGCTAACCAAACTCAATCTTTTATGGGGACTTTAGCATACTGTTCTCCCGAGCAAATGGAAAGCAAAGAATTAGATAATCGTTCTGACATCTACAGCTTTGGGGTCATGATGTACGAGATGCTGACCATGGATATGCCCTTGCTGCCTCAAAATTCATCTTTTGGTGGTTGGTATCAGGCTCACCATAATTTTAAGCCCGAGCCATTCAGCACCAGTCTTAATCTACCTCAAGAACTGCAAAATTTAGTGTTTCGTTGCTTAGCAAAAGAAAGAGGCGATCGACCCCAAAGCGTTCGCGAAATTTTGGACACACTTGAAGCAATCGAGCAAAAAAGTAAATCTTACCCAACTAATCCCCATAATCCTCAGCAAAACATTTCATTAGGACATCAGGCAAATATTGCTGTACATCGAACTCGCGATCTAGAATCGGTTGACGATCAAACTCTCAACGCGGAATCTTCGGTAACGGAAATTTGTTTGCAAACTGCCTGGCCTAAAGATAAACCTCTACGCAAAATTGTTTTTGCTCAATTGATTGATACTCATTTGGGAGAAGCTCCAGTTCTCTGTGTCATGTTAGACCAAGGCGATGTTTCTCAAAGAATATCTAGTACTCGCTATAATCAGTTTTTATATTTGGGAAATCCTTATCCCATGTTGCTTTGGATTACTTTACTCTATAATCCCGAACACGGCGTAAAATGGCTTCCCTGTTATCTAGACCTTAAATCAAACAAAGGACAGCAAATTACTCGCGTTCTTGCCGAAAAAGGCAAATATCGTATTTTGTTTTATGGTCTGGACGAACCTCAACAATGCCAACATATTGCTAGCTCAGTAATTAATGCTCGTAATTGCAAAATGTTACAACAATGGGCAAACCTGAGTCAGGTAACCAGAAGTGTCGGCGATGCCAAAATGGCTAAAAAAATTCTTCAACAAGAGCTAGAAAATCAAAAAGAAAAGATTTTAGCTAAAGTCAAGGCTTCCAAGTTAACCGATGTCAATTCAGGGAAGTAAGTTCTGCTTGAACTTATCTTGTTTGCTCGCTCAGAGTAGGCAGCAAGAAGTTGAATATTCTAGTTAGTATTGTTGTAAATGATATAATTGCCGAACAGCAAGCTGCTAATGGACGAAGAATTGAAAAGCTTTAAAGTGGGCGATCGCGTTAAGATAATCTCCTTACCGGCTTACGTTAAAACCGCAGAACCCATGCCCATGTTGCGCTCTCCAGATATTTTAACGGTTGGAGAGGAAGGTATAATAACAGATCGCCGTCCTGGTGGTTATTATGGCATTCGCTTTACTCAAGGGGCTTTTTTGCTAGAAAGTCAGTATTTAACGTTAATGATTTAAAATGTGAAGCCGATAATAAGTAAATAGTTAGTAGTAAATAATTTGAGATCAGCCATTTCTTCTATGGAAGTATCAGAATTAAAACGCAATATTGAAGCCATCGCGTTACGCCTGGGTAAAACTCAGGAATATCTTTGACCCCCTTGCCTTAAAAGCCAAGGTGCAGGACTTAGAGCAAAGAGCAGCACAACCTGAATTTTGGGACAATCAAGTTACGGCTCAGCAAGTTTTGCAAGAATTAAACGATTTAAAGTCTAATTTAGAGCAATATCAAAATTGGCAAAGCACCTTAGAAGATACTAAAGCGATCGCTGAATTATTAGAATTAGAATCAGACGAAGCCCTAGCTACCGAAGCCCTAGCTAACTTAGAACAGCTCAACCAAGAGCTAGAGCTTTGGGACTTACAGCAGCTTTTATCTGGCATTTATGACACTAGAGGTGCAGTATTAACAATTAATGCTGGTGCAGGCGGTACAGATGCTCAAGATTGGGCACAGATGCTGTTGCGAATGTATACTCGTTGGAGCGAAAAAGAAGGCTATAAAGTCCGTTTAGCTGAATCTTCTCCAGGAGATGAAGCAGGAATAAAATCTGCCACCTTGGAGATTGAAGGACGTTATGCCTATGGATATTTAAAGGGCGAAAAAGGTACTCATCGCTTAGTTAGAATCTCGCCCTATAACGCTAACGGTAAGCGACAAACTAGCTTTGCTGGGGTAGAGGTAATGCCCAACTTGGGAGACGAAGAATTAGATGTAGAAATTCCCGACAAGGATTTGGAGATCAAAACTTCTCGTTCTGGTGGTGCGGGAGGACAAAACGTTAACAAAGTAGAAACTGCCGTCCAGATTGTCCACTTACCTACTAAAATAGCTGTACGGTGTACTGAGGAACGTTCTCAGCTACAAAATAAAGAGCGAGCTTTAGCTTTATTAAAAGCGAAACTACTGATTATTGCCGAAGAACAAAGAGCAAAAGAAATTGCTGAAATTCGCGGTGATATGGTCGAAGCTGCCTGGGGTAATCAAATTCGCAACTATGTTTTTCATCCTTACCAAATGGTCAAAGACTTGCGGACAGAAATTGAAACTACCGACGTTAGCGACGTGATGGATGGAAATCTCAACCCTTTTGTAGAAGCTTATCTTCGCCAAGAAAATCAGTTGATTTAAATCACACAACACTGTAACTTTTGATCATAGTGACTAACGCTCGAGTAGCTTAGACTATGAAATATAAATAACGCAGACCCACCTTAATAAAACGGTCTGCATATAATAAATACAGCCCAGGTAAACTAATAACTTACCTGGGTTTAATATTAGGTGTTTCTGCTGATTTTTTTGAAGCTGAATTGGCAGATAGCAAGCTTTAAGCTTTAGAATCAAGCCGTTGTGGTTTTTCGGTATTTCGTGGCTTCAGCTTGATAATTGCCTGACGGAAACCTAAAACCACCAAAATATTTGACAAAGTTAAAAATATTTCTGCACTACCATGTAGCCAATCTACATTTGCCAATTCTTCGCCGTAATGTACTTGGGCATAAATTCCCGCAGGAATTGTTACTACGACAAAAACCAACAAGACATAAAAACCAATTAGGGCTAGACGAGGTGTTTTCCCCGAGCGTGTCATAAACCACAAAAAGCCCAAGTAGGGAAACAAAGAAACGGCAAATAAACTTTCTTTATTCATTTAATAGCAGCGATTAAAAATTAATAAAAATCGAGATACGTTCTCAGTCAGATTTAATTTCACACTTTTTAGAACTACGCCAGATTCCCCAGGCTGCAATACAAACAGTGAAATTACCCACTACCGTCATTGATGCTTGTAAGGTAACTAACCAATCTAAAGATTGGCTATTGTCGAAAAAGTGCCAGGTACAGGCACACATAGCGCTGACTAAAGCAGGTAACATAGCAAAAGATAAATTATACCAGGAGCGATCGCCTGTAATTTCGCCATACTGCCAAATATAATAAATGGCGGCAGCCCATTCGAGAACGCTAGAGACATGGACTATCCAGGTAGGAATTGATAATGCGTGCATAAGATCAGTTTTTAGTTATCTAGATATTTTAGTTTCTAGCCATTCGATGATTTGTTTACCTAAACTTACGTCGTTAAGACGATCTATTTCTCTAATTCCTGTTGGACTTGTGACATTAACTTCGGTTAAATAACCACCAATCACATCAATACCGACAAAGTAAAGATTGTCCTTACCCAACTGAGGGGCAACTACTGCACAAATTTCTTGTTCTTTGTCAGTAATATCTACCTTGGCAGCTTTACCCCCTACCGCCATATTACCTCTAAATTCGTTACCACTAGGAACACGGTTTACCGCCCCAATGGGTTTTCCATCCAGCAAGATAATCCTCTTGTCTCCTTCTTTGGCTGCGGGTAAATATTCTTGAACCATGATTGGTTCGCGTCCCTGTTTAGTACTAATTTCAATTAAAGAATTAAAATTGCGATCGACGGCTTCCAAAAATAAAATTCCTTCTCCGCCTTTCCCACCCAGAGGCTTTAAAACAGCAGATTTTTTTTGCTCGACAAACTTAGCAATTACTGACTTATCCTGACTAACAATAGTTTCCGGAATTACTGAAGTAAATTGTAGCGCGTATACTTTCTCATTAGCAGTTCTTAATCCTTGGGGCGAATTAACTACTAGAGTCTTACTGCGATCGATTAAATCTAGTATGTAGGTTGTATATAAATAAGGAACAGTAACAGGAGGATCGGTACGCATAAACACAGCGTCCATTTCCTCCAGACAAGTTAAGACGCTATTACCTACCTGATACCAATCTGGTTCTGCTTGCCAACGTTGTTCAACTAGCTTTACAGGCTTGAGATTTATTGTCTTTAAATACCCCCAAGCCTTACCTTTAATTATGCTTAGTTGACTAGCTTCAGTTGTCCAAACTTGATGACCTAAGATTTGCGCTGATTCCATCATGGCGACGCTACTATCGTGTCCAGGATCTAGTTTGGCGATTGGATCGATGATAAATGCGAGTTTCACGCTATTTTCCTTATTTTCCTTAAGTTAGTGCTTTGTACTTCTAACTTATAAAGTACAGCTTGGTGATACCTCTCTACAACAAAGCATCTAATTCTCCCTGACTTTCTAGTGCATGAAGATCATCACATCCCCCAATATGGCGATCGCCAATAAAGATCTGCGGTAGACTTGATTTACCATTGGCTCTAACTCTCATTCGATCTCTAGCATCTTCATCTCCATCAATGCAATATTCGCTGTATTCGATTCCTTTGCGATCTAATAGTCCTTTTGCACGAATACAAAATGGACAACGACTCCAGGTATACATTTCTACTTTTGCTGCCATAGTTAAGAAAAATATTAAGTTTTATTACGACGCTACTATTTTAAACTGATTTGACGTCTTGTTTAGATTGTAAGAATACAGTTAGCTGATCATTAAATTATTTTATTTCCAGCAAAATATGCTTTTGCCTTAATCCATTAGATAACAAACACGGCTGAGCTTTTAAGCTTTTTTTAAATATTTATGACAATTAATGCTCAAAAATTCTTAATTAGTAAATTTATACTTTGAATCTAAGTTAATATTTTGACGCAGCAATTAATTACAAAAGCAAAATGCTTTGCGATTGATTTTGATAGTTTTAATAGCCCATCTCAATATTTTATGGCTTCCAACTGAAATTGTTAATTTTAAGCAAATATTTGGGAACAATCACATATAAGGCTAAGGAAGTTTTCGTATTTCAGAATCAATGAACCCTTGGTTGCTGTGTTTATCAAAATAAAGTAGTGACAACAAGCTACTAGCCTGAAAACATAACTTCTCTAATAAGTTAACTTAATATTGAATTTACCTAAAAATGGAATCAGCTAAAGTTGTTAATAAAATTCTGCTAATTTCTCTTGCTTTTGGTAGCGTAACCTTTGTTGCTGGAATGTTAGCAGAAAAAGGTATTCAGAAAGCTTTAATAGGGACTGGCGCGGCTGGTTCTATGGCTAGCGTAGCTGGAGCTTTAGTGACTAATAGTAAAAAGAATAATAATCAAGAAGATAAACTATTAGATAGTCAAGTAGCTCAACTTCGTAGTCAAGAGACTCAATTACAACAGTCTTTTGATGAAGCTACTAAAAAAATGCAAGCTGTGGAAACTGATATTAATTCTCTTCAAACCGAACACAATCAGCTACTGGGCATTATCTCTGATTTAAATAGTCAGAAACAGCAGTTAGAGACAGAATGTGACTCTAAAAAACAAGAAATAGAAACGGTAAACATTGATATATCAGTATTAAAAAATCGCCAGCAAAATCTCAAATCTGAGAACGACAGCTTAGAATCAAAAATAGAGGAACTATCTTTCAAGAATGAACAATTAGAGCAAGTAATTTCACCTATTGAAGAAAGCATAGCTGATGTAAGTATCGAAGAAAAAAAAGAACCTTTTTCTAAAACTCAAACAGATTTAGAAGTTGAGTATCTAGTCAGTTCTTTAAATGAATCAGAATTAGAAGTATTTAACAGTGAAACAGAAATTTCTCAAGCTTCTGTAGAACACACAGATGAAACCGCAGTAGAAAAGGTTGAAGCGAATATAAATCCATTTTTCTTAGGTTCACCAGTATTTAATGATACTAAAACAAATTCTGATTCAGAAATAGTAGAAGAATTAATCGGTGCTTTCGATGAATCTGAATTTGAAATGTTCGAGCATAAATCGACAGAAGCCGAACACGTAGTCGATCGAGAGTCCGATCTTTATTTAGAAGAAGAAACTTATGATGAACAAGCCGAATGTTTAATTAGCTCTGTAGATGAACCTGAATTTGAAATGTTTGACCATCAGACATCTTCAGATTCAATTGAAGACAATGATTACTCAAAATTATCGGAATCGGAAATAGAATCTGAACCAGCGATCGCCTTAGAACCAGAGGAGACCATGCAGCAGTGGCGTGCTGAACCCGAACCTGAATCTGAAGAATTTAATCTTGAAGCCTTAGAACCAGAGCAGATGAGCCAGCAGTGGAGTGCCGAATCTGATGATTTTAGGGCAGAATTTGCCGATGAGCCTGAATCGGCTGAAGAATTTAGTCTTGAAGCCTCAGAACCAGAGATAATTCAGCATTGGAGTGCCGAATCTGATGATTTTATCATGGAAGAGTTGGCCGATGAGCCTGAGTCGGATGAAGAATTTAGTCTCGAACTAACTTCGGTAATTGAATCCAACTCTGATGAGTTGAGCGAAGGATGGGTTGATGATAGCGAGTCTTTGGTAGAAGAGTTAATCGCTGAATCTGAAGAATTTAATTTTGAAGCCTCAGAACCAGAGGAGATAATCCAGCAGTGGAGTGCCGAATCTGATGATTTTATGGCAAAATTTGGTGATGAGTCTGAATCGGATGAGGAATTTAGTCTTGAAACCGAGTCTGATGGGTTGATGGAAGGATGGGCTGATGATAGCGAGTCTTCGGTAGAAGAGTTAATCGCTGAATCTGAAGAATTTAATTTTGAATCAGAACCAGAGCAGATGAGCCAGCAGTGGAATCACGAAGCTGAAGAATCAACTGCCGAATTTGAATTTGATGATTTTAGGGCAAAATTTGGTGATGAGTCTGAATCGGCTGAAGAATTTAGTCTTGAAACCGAGTCTGATGGGTTGATGGAAGGATGGGCTGATGATAGCGAGTCTTCTGTAGAAGAGTTAATGGCTAAATCTGAAGAATTTAGTTTTGAAGCCTCAGAACCAGAGATAATCGAGCATTGGAGTGCCGAATCTGATGATTTTATGATAGGAGAGTTTACCGATGAGCGTGAGTCGGATAAAGAACTTGATCTAGAAGAAATTTCGGTAATTGAATCCGAGTCTGATGAGTTGAGCGAAGGATGGGCTGATGATAACGAGTCTTCTGTAGAAGAGTTAATGGCTGAATCTGAAGAATTTAGTCTTGAAGCCTCAGAACCAGAGATAATCCAGCATTGGAGTGCCGAATCTAATGATTTTATGATGGGAGAGTTTACCGATGAGCCTGAGTCGGATAAAGAACTCGATCTAGAAGAAACTTCTACTACTGAATCCGAATTCGATGACTTGATGGGAGCATTCGCCGAGGATAGCCAACTAATAAAGGATGAACCAACTGCGGATTCGGAAGCGTTTGATTTTAATTTTGAAGATCCAGATGAAGATTTAGAAGAGCTGAATTCAATTGATTCGGTCGATCAAAAGCTAGATGAGCTGATCCAAGTTTCTGATGAATCGTTAGGAGAATTAAACGATTTGCTAGAATCTGTTCAAGACAATGAATTAGAAGAAGCTCCAGAATTAAACAAAATTCACCAAGACAACAAGATTAACAATTAACAGTGTTTTAGAAAATTAAAACTAATAAAGACTTAGATTTTTTCTAGGTCTTTATTTTTTGGCAATTGACAAGCTAGCGATCTGTATCGCTCTGCAATTCAAAGATCGAGAATTGATAGACTAGATAGTACATTAGCAATAGAACAACACAGTAACAACATTAATGGCAACTGAACAAATTACTCTCCTCTCTAGCCGAGAAATTGAGAAAATGCGTCGAGCAGGAGCATTGGCAGCGGAATTATTAGATTTTCTGAAGCCAATGGTTAAGCCTGGAGTAAGCACCTTACAAATCAACGATGCAGCCGAAAAATGGACTAAAGAAAAAGGAGCTATCAGCGCGCCTTTAGGATATGGACCAAAAGACAATCCTTTCACAGGGTCTCTTTGTACCAGCGTTAATGAAGTAATTTGTCATGGCATTCCTAACGCCAGGCAAATACTAAAAGAGGGAGATATTATCAATATTGACGTGACTCCAATCTTAGATGGTTATCATGGGGATACTTCCAAAACCTTTTTTGTAGGCAAGCCATCGGCAAAAGCCAAGAAACTTGTAGAGGTTACCGAAGAATGTTTAAGAAGAGGAATTGCAGCGGTTAAACCAGGTGCAAGAATCAATGATATCGGAGCAGCAATTCAAGAGTATGCTGAGCAGCAAGGTTTTTCCGTAGTTAGAGATTTTGTCGGACACGGGGTTAGCCACATTTTCCATACTGCACCTCAGATTCCTCATTACTACGATCCAAGACAAAAAAGAAAAATTAAACCAGGAATGGTGTTTACCATTGAACCAATGATCAATGAAGGAACTTGGGAAGCTGTAATGTTGGATGACGGCTGGACAGCAATCACCAAAGATGGCAGGCTTTCAGCTCAGTTTGAACATACTATTGCCGTAACTAAAGATGGAGTTGATATTTTAACTTTGGCTAATTAATATTCTGAACGTCGAATATTAAAGCAACACCAATCTTTTCTCTTCCATAATGCAGCAACAGTCCATCCCTGTTGTTCTACTACATCGGCAATTTGATCGGCTTGAGTTAACAAAATTCCGCTCAAAATTGCCCAACTTTTTTCGTGAGTGATCTGATTAAACTGAGGAAATAATTCAACGATGGTATCAGCCAGAATATTGCAAATGATGCCATCAAAAGTTTCTCCTTCTTCGGTCAGCTTTTCAACACTACCATCGCGAACTACTATTCGGTCACGGTTGACTTCGTTGAGCTGGCAATTACTACGACAGGTTTTAGCAGCTAAAGTGTTGGTATCTACTGCATAAACTTTTTTAGCTCCAAGTAACACCGAACCTAAAGCTAAAATTCCTGAACCACAGCCAATATCTGCTATGGTTTGATTTTCGGCATTTTGAGATAGTCGCATCTCTAGAGATTCAAGACACAGTTGAGTTGTGGGGTGAGTTCCCGTACCGAAGGCTGCGCCAGGATCGAGGCGTAATATTAGTCTATCTGTTTCTTCGGAGAGAGTTTCCCAAGCAGGATAAATCAAAAAGCGATCGCCAATTGCCATTGGTTTCCAATACTCTTTCCACCCACTCGCCCAATCTTCTTCATCAATTAAATGCCACTGAGCTTCTGGTACTGCCACTTCTAACAATTTAGCATCTTGCTCCAGCCACAGCGACAACGCGGCTAGATCTAGCAGTTGAGTGTCTATTTCAGGAATATAAGTCCTAATCAAGATTCGCTCGTCAATTAACTCAGATTCAAAGTCTCGCTCACCATCTAAAATTTGGACTTCGGTAGCTGTTCCCGAACAACCAAATTTTTCAAGTCGCCAAAATACTGATTCTTCTTGTACTGGCTCACATTTTACAACGATTTCCCACCAACGATTAGACATGAATTTTCTAAGTTATAAGCTATACAGGAATTATCTAAGTTGAACCTTTAATGGCTTGTCTTAACTACTACTTAATTTGATGAGTCGATCAGTTGGTTCAATTTTCCAACGACAATCGAAGGATTAAAATATATTCTTCACTACTGTATTCCAAGACTTTGGCTTTATCCACTTTTTACTAGGTTCTCTAATAATAGTTTTCCCAATATGTCTTTAAAATTTAGCTTTTTTATTTATTCAGCTCTTATTTGGCTAAAAATGTTAGTTTAAATCTTCACAAATAGTTGACAATGCTATAAAACTAGTAAAGTTGGCGAGAATTCCCACCAACTTTAAATTTGATAATTCAGCTATTCTTCCACAACCAAGCCATTACTACGAAAGACTTAATCTCTATTTTTAGACAGATAACTTGACAGTATAAGCATCTCTAATACCTTCTACCTTAATAATTTCTTGTAAAATTCCCTCAGGCAAAGGATCGTCAAGACTAAGTACCATTACCGCCTCGCCCCTAACAATCTTGCGCCCTACCTGCATACTGGCGATATTGACGTTATAGCTACCTAATAAAGAGCCGATTTTACCAATAATTCCTGGCATATCTCGGTGTAAAGTAAATAGCATATGATCGTTAGGAGGAACGTTAATCGGAAATTCATCGAGGTTGGTAATGCGTATTTCCCCTTCGCTGAGTAATGCGCCTGTAACCGAATGTTTTCCATTAGCTCCCTGGGCTTCAATGTGTAATGAACCACCAGAATAGTCGCGAGTTGAGCTATCTTTTGTTTCAACTACCCTAATCCCTCGTTCAGTTGCTTCAATGGCTGCATTGACATAGTTAACTCTTTCCCTAAGAGCTTGAGATAACAAACCTTTTAAGGCAGCAACAATTATTGGCTGACTGTCATTATTAGCCAATTCTCCTTGTAAACGAATGTTTAATTCATCAATCCTGCCTCCAGCCAGTTGACCAGCCATATTACCTAGCATTTCTGCTAATCTTAGGTATGGTCTAAGTTTTTCCATTACATCGGGATTTAGACCAGGAATATTAACGGCAGAACGAGCTGGAAGTCCTAATAAAACATCTCTAATTTGTTCTGCTACATCAATGGCTACATTTACTTGTGCCTCGGCTGTAGAAGCTCCCAAATGCGGAGTTAAAATTAGATTAGAACCAATTTCAGTTAGTGGTGAGTCTCCTAAAGGTTCACTATCGTAAACATCTAATGCTGCACCACCAATTTTTTCTGCTTTGAGTGCTTCAGCTAATGCGAATTCGTCAATAATGCCACCGCGAGCGCAGTTGATAATCCTGACGAGAGGCTTCATTTTGGCTAGTGCTTCGGCATTAATTAAGTTTGCCGTTTCAGGAGTCTTAGGAATGTGTAAAGTAATATAATCTGCTTCTTGAAATAAAAGGTCTAAATCGACCAGACTACAGCCTAATCTTTCAGCTCTTTCTGTGGAGACGAAAGGATCGAAGGCCAACAACTTCATCTCCATCGCTCGAGCTACCTTGGCGACGTGTGCCCCAATTTTACCTAACCCTACTATGCCTAAAGTCTTCTTGTAGACTTCATTACCAACGAACTTTTTACGTTCCCATTTGCCATTTTTAACAGATTGGTTAGCATCGGGTATTTGACGTGATAAAGCCAGCATCATCGCCAAGGCGTGTTCAGCAGCAGCAATAGTATTCCCTTCTGGAGAGTTAACTACGACAATGCCATGACGAGTAGCTGCGCGAACATCAACGTTGTCTACTCCAACTCCTGCACGTCCAATGATTTTGAGTTGAGTACCTGCTTGAATAACTTCTGCTGTAACTTTAGTACCCGATCGCAGCATCAAAGCATCATATTCGGGAATTATTTCGATCAGTTCTTCTAAAGGTAGCTCGGTTTTAACATCTACCTCGGCTACTTGAGAGATGATATCGATACCAGCTTGATCGATAGGATCGGAAACGAGAACTTTTGCCATAGTCATGAATTGTAGTCTAATTCCCTAGAGTCTTGTTTTATTACCTATAAGCCCAATTCTTCGGGTTGGAAATTGACAGTTTATCTGTCAATCTCAGCAATACCTTGAAAGGTTTAGCTCTAGGTATCATGCTTAAGTCGGTGCAGTAAATTATTGTAGAGGGAAAAGGAACTTAAATCTTCTATTTGTTAAAAAGATTTTGGATTTTCCGTTAACTCGTCGCGTAACTAAATAGTGGGATTGGCGATCGCTCCAGTAGGTTGGGTAGAACGAAGTGAAAACCAATATATTTCAAATTGTATTTTTTTTGGCGATCGCACTTACTTCAATAGCTTGAGTTGTTGGGTTTGGTTGCTCAAACCAACCGAGAGGATCAGCTAGGCCAGATATTGAATATGGAAGTAAGCTGCGATCATACTAAACCTCGCTGGGTAACAATTTAACTAAACCTTCTAATTTCTGACGTAAACCAACGAGTAATTTCTTCCACCATACAGGTGCTTTTGTTTTGGATTCTGGTACTGTAGTTGTTTTCTTACTAGGAACAGTAATCGCAATTTCATCTTCAGCGATCGCGATTGATTCGGGTTGAGGGATTTCAATCTCTGCTATTGGAGTAGGTGAATCGGAATTGCCTTCTCTAACGGTAATTACCTGTTTGGATGTAGATTCTGTTACTGGGATCTTTTCTGTTGGTTTCTCGGCATCTTTTGCTTCTAATGCAATATTTTCATAGTTTTCGGTAACTTTCTCGATTTTTTTAGTTGTTGGTGCAGAAATTGTTACAGGTTCTTTGGTTATCTTGGTAGTAACTTCTTTATTATCGTTTTCTAGAGTTGCTTTGGAATCATTGTCTTGAGAAGTTGTGGGTTCTCCCTGACTACTATTTTCTAACGCTTCTTGTTTTTGCTCTTCTATGGTAGGTTCTGTTTCTGGCGTGTTAAGGCTAGGCGCAAGCCTAATCGCCTTAGTCGTTTTTTCTACCTTCGTTTCAGTTTTTTCGTCTTCTGTTTTTACAGTAGGCTCGCTTATTTCTGGTTTTTCAACTGGCTCAACAATCGGTTGCGCTTCCGCTAAAGATATTTTATTAGTTACTAACTTAGCTAAAGTATCTGTTTGCTGCGGATCATAGGTAAACACTCTAACCGTATTGTTAAAAGCGTTTTCAATATCATTGCCAGATTCATCAACCAGTTCAAGTTGAACCCAATTTTTACCTGGTTCAAGTCCCGCTAAATAAATAGGCTGCCAATTTTCCAAGATAAAACTTGTTCCACTTATCGTTGCCTTAACTCTCCAGTCTTGTAAGTTAGAATTCTCGTGCGCTATGGCGTGTAAAGGAGCATTAGTCAAATAGAAATCTAATAGCAATGGCTCTGCACCAAAAACACCTGTAGGACTGCTATACGTTAGTAAAGGTAAGTTCGGGTTTGGACGGTTATCGTTGGTTTTAGTTAAAACACTAAAAGTTGTTTGAGCGTAAGCACCATCGTTTTTAAAACTTTCTCCCCAAGGGCGAGCAGCAAAAACTCTAATAGTATGTGTTCCTGGAGTTAGTCCTTTTAAAATTATTGGTTGATTGAGGTTATATATTGCCTGGAATGGTTCGTTATCTACAATTAAGTTTAAATGATTGCCTAGCTGTAATTTATCGTCTCGAAATATAGGTAAATCTTCTACCTCTAATCGGACATTAACATCTGTCTGATTTAATGTTTGTTCTGGTTGAGGAACAACAATTTTAACTTGTGGAACATATTGTTCGAGATTGTGATTCAACTCTTGAATAATTTTAGGTGGAGCTACCTCAGTGAGATTACTGTTTAAATTATCTAAAGTTACGCTATTGCCTAGATGATTGTCACCTAGAGAGTTATTTAGATCGAGTCGTCCGCAGCCTATTAAACAACTAAGCAAGCCTAAAAACAAGCAAATTTTAATAGTTTTCATTGATATATCTATCTAGTTATAGTTACAAATAAAAAAACTGATATTTTTTTGATAAACCTAAATTAATCATTGTCTATTATTAAATTACATCAGGATACAGAAGATTTAGAGCAAACTAGTTATATTGTCTTTTGTAAAGATAGCTTGTGTTTTGTATACTTTTACTGAATGAGTTTTGAGGTGTAAACCTTGTCGGAGCGATAATTGCCTCCATTTAAAATTTTGTTAAGCTTTCCCCAGATTGCCAAGATCTGAGTCTTATGATCAGATAAAGTAATGCCTGTAGCTTGAATCCAAAAACCTATTAAGGGAGAGCAAGCTAAGGTTATATAAAAAGCAGTGATTTTTGATCTTGCTTTTGACATAATAAAAAACCTGTTCTTCAGAATAGGAAAATGTAAATCTAAAATCTATTGCCCTGAGAGGAGAATCCTCATGACAATCAGTCCTCAAAAAGACGAGGCAAAAGTCAAGGTAACAGTTGATGTAGATCCAACACCTACTTCGTTCGAGAAGTGGGGTAAGCCAGGTCACTTTGACCGAACTTTAGCCAGAGGTCCTAAGACAACCGCCTGGATTTGGAATCTTCACGCTGATGTCCATGATTTTGACAGTCATACCAGTGACTTAGAAGATATTTCGCGAAAAATATTTAGCGCCCACTTTGGTCATCTAGCGGTGATTTTTGTTTGGTTAAGCGGAATGTATTTCCATGGAGCTCGCTTTTCCAACTACGAAGCTTGGCTTACAGACCCCACCGTAATTAAGCCTAGTGCGCAGGTAGTTTGGCCCATTGTAGGTCAAGATATTCTTAATGCTGATGTAGGTGGTGGTTTCCATGGAATCCAAATCACATCGGGTTTCTTCTATCTTTGGAGAGCTTCTGGTTTTACCAACAGCTTCCAGCTATACTGCACTGCTATTGGCGGTTTGGTAATGGCAGCTCTAATGATCTTTGCTGGCTGGTTCCATTACCACAAAAGAGCTCCTAAGCTAGAGTGGTTCCAAAACGTGGAATCGATGATGAACCATCATTTAGCTGGTTTATTAGGCTTAGGCTGTCTTAGCTGGGCTGGGCACCAGATCCACGTATCTCTGCCAATCAACAAAATGTTGGATGCAGGAGTCGCAGCAGCAGATATTCCTCTGCCACACGAGTTTATCTTGAATAGAGATTTGATGGCGGAGTTATATCCTAGTTTTGCCGAAGGGTTAAGACCTTTCTTTACTCTTAACTGGGGTGTATATTCTGACTTCTTGACTTTTAAAGGCGGCTTGAATCCTGTAACTGGTGGCTTATGGTTATCTGATACGGCGCATCACCATTTAGCTCTTGCTGTACTGTTTATTATTGCTGGTCATATGTACCGTACCAACTTTGGTATTGGTCACAGCATGAAAGAAATTTTAGATGGTCACAAAGGCGATCCTTTATTGTTTGGTGGAGAAGGTCACAGAGGTTTATATGAAATTTTGACAACCTCTTGGCATGCACAGCTAGCAGTTAACTTAGCAATGCTAGGTTCACTAACAATCATTGTTGCCCAGCATATGTACGCGATGCCTCCATATCCCTATATGGCGACCGACTATGCTACTCAGATATCGCTGTTTACTCACCATATGTGGATCGGTGCCTTCTTGATTGTTGGTGCGGGAGCGCATGCCGCAATCTATATGGTGCGGGATTATGACCCAGCGAAGAATGTTAATAACGTAGTTGACCGCGTACTTCGCGTTCGCGATGCAATTATTTCTCATCTTAACTGGGTATGTATTTTCCTTGGCTTCCACAGCTTTGGTCTATACATTCACAACGACACCATGAGAGCTTTGGGTCGTCCCCAAGATATGTTCTCGGATAAAGCAATTCAGCTACAGCCAATCTTTGCTCAGTGGGTACAAAACCTGCATACTTTGGCACCAGGAAACACAGCTCCAACTGCGCTTGAGCCAGCGAGTTATGTTTTTGGCGGTGATGTAATCGCCGTTGGCGGAAAAGTAGCAATGATGCCGATCGCTTTAGGTACTGCTGACTTTATGGTTCACCATATTCACGCCTTTACGATCCACGTAACTGCTTTGATTTTGTTGAAAGGTGTACTCTATGCTCGCAGTTCTCGTCTAATTCCAGACAAAGCCAACCTTGGTTTCCGTTTCCCTTGCGACGGCCCTGGTCGTGGTGGTACTTGTCAAGTATCAGCTTGGGATCATGTGTTTCTTGGTTTGTTCTGGATGTACAACTCCATTTCAATCGTAATTTTCCACTTTAGCTGGAAAATGCAGTCTGATGTATGGGGTACGGTGGCACCAGATGGTACTGTGTCTCACATCACGGCAGGTAACTTTGCCCAAAGTGCAATTTGTATCAACGGTTGGTTACGTGATTTCTTGTGGGCGCAAGCTTCTCAAGTTATCAATACCTACGGTACGGCTCTATCTGCTTATGGCCTGATGTTCTTAGCAGGTCACTTTGTCTTTGCTTTCAGCTTAATGTTCCTCTTTAGTGGACGTGGCTACTGGCAAGAATTGATTGAGTCGATCGTTTGGGCACACAACAAACTAAAAGTAGCTCCAGCTATTCAACCTCGTGCTTTGAGTATTACTCAAGGTCGTGCAGTAGGTGTAGCTCACTACTTATTAGGAGGAATTGTTACCACCTGGGCATTCTTCTTAGCTAGAACACTATCGTTATAGCTGTTGTGAAGGTGATGTCAGTCTTTCAAGATGGGTTAAATCTTTCTTGTGAGATTGGCAAACCAAAATTACGGTTTTGAGCTTTTGCTTGGAACTAGTCGAAGTAAAAAAAAATTCAACGGTAGTTAGTTAATGAAATTTAAACTAGCAAGCTAAATCAGCAGCCGTGTTTTAACAAAAATTACTATCGAATAAGATTGACGATAGTAACTAAAAGCCAGAAATGAGTAGCAAATAAATAATCATATTTAGCTCATTTTCAACCTTTACAGGAGAACTCTACCCATAACTTATGGCAACTAAATTTCCCAAATTTAGCCAGGATCTCGCCCAAGACCCGACAACCCGTCGGATCTGGTACGGAATTGCCACCGCTCATGATTTTGAGCTTCACGATGGTATGACTGAGGAAAATCTTCATCAAAAGATTTTTGCCTCCCATTTTGGTCACATTGCTATCATCTTCTTGTGGACTTCCGGCACCCTGTTCCATGTAGCTTGGCAAGGTAACTTTGAACAGTGGATTAAAAATCCTTTAGAGATTAAACCCATCGCCCATGCGATTTGGGATCCTCACTTCGGTGAAGGCGCAATCGATGCCTTTACCCAGGCAGGTGCTTCTAACCCAGTAAACATTGCCTATTCTGGGGTGTATCATTGGTTTTACACCATTGGTATGACTAGCAATCAAGATCTATACCAAGGAGCGATTTTCTTATTGCTCTTATCTTCTATTTTCTTGTTTGCTGGTTGGTTGCATTTGCAGCCAAAATTCCGTCCTAGCTTGGCTTGGTTTAAAAATGCTGAGTCTCGCCTCAATCACCACTTAGCAGGTTTGTTTGGGGTAAGTTCTTTGGCTTGGACTGGACACCTAGTTCACGTTGCTATCCCTGAATCTCGCGGACAGCACGTAGGTTGGGATAACTTCCTCTCCACTCCTCCTCATCCCGCAGGTCTAGGGCCATTCTTTAGCCTGAATTGGGGTGCATATGCTCAGAATCCTGATACTGCTGGTCATGTATTTGGTACTTCTGAGGGAGCAGGAACAGCTATTTTAACTTTCTTGGGTGGTTTCCATCCTCAAACCGAGTCTCTCTGGTTGACAGATATTGCACATCACCATTTGGCGATCGCAGTCATCTTCATTATTGCGGGGCATATGTACCGTACTAACTTCGGTATTGGTCACAGCATTAAAGAGATTCTGGATACACATAAGCCACCTCAGGGCGGTTTAGGTGAAGGACACAGAGGACTATACGATACCATAAACAACTCGTTACATTTCCAGTTGGCTCTAGCTTTGGCTAGTTTGGGTACTGTTACCTCTTTGGTAGCGCAGCATATGTACGCGATGCCTCCTTATGCCTTTATGGCTAAGGACTATACAACTCAAGCAGCTTTATATACTCACCACCAATACATTGCTGGCTTCTTACTAGTAGGTGCATTTGCTCATGGCGCCATCTTCTTAGTTAGAGATTACGATCCAGAAGCAAACAAAAACAATGTATTGTCAAGAGCATTACAGCACAAGGAAGCGATTATTTCTCACTTAAGTTGGGTATCTCTTTTCCTTGGTTTCCATACCTTGAGCTTGTATGTACATAATGACGTAGTCGTAGCTTTTGGTACTCCAGAAAAGCAAATCTTGATTGAACCTGTATTCGCTCAGTTCGTTCAAGCGGCTTCTGGTAAAGCTCTCTATGGCTTTGATACTTTGCTATCTAATCCAGATAGTCTTGCCCAAACCGGTGCAGCTTGGTTGCCTGGTTGGTTAGATGCGATCAACAGTGGTACTAACTCTTTGTTCTTAACCATTGGACCTGGTGATTTCTTAGTTCACCATGCGATCGCTCTTGGTTTACACACCACTACTTTGATTTTGGTCAAGGGTGCTTTAGATGCTCGTGGTTCTAAATTAATGCCAGATAAAAAAGACTTCGGTTTTGCTTTCCCTTGTGATGGCCCTGGTCGTGGCGGTACTTGTGATATCTCTGCTTGGGATTCCTTCTACCTATCTGTATTCTGGATGCTTAACACCTTGGGTTGGGTAACCTTCTACTGGCACTGGAAACACCTTGGTATTTGGCAGGGTAACGTTGCTCAGTTCAACGAAAGCTCTACTTACCTCATGGGCTGGTTCCGCGATTATTTATGGGGCTATTCAGCTTCTTTGATCAACGGTTATAACCCCTACGGTGTAAATAACCTATCTGTTTGGGCTTGGATGTTCCTCTTTGGACACTTAGTCTGGGCGACTGGTTTCATGTTCTTGATCTCTTGGCGTGGTTATTGGCAAGAGTTGATCGAAACTATTGTTTGGGCGCACGAGCGTACTCCTCTAGCTAACTTAGTTCGCTGGAAAGATAAGCCCGTTGCTCTGTCCATCGTTCAAGGTCGTGTGATTGGTTTAGCTCACTTTACTGTGGGTTACATCCTGACCTATGCAGCCTTCTTAATTGCCTCTACGGCTAGTAGGGTTGGCTAAAAATACAAAAATAGCTACAGCATATATACGTAGTTAAGTAATACTTCCCTCGCCTTCGGGTGGGGGATTTTTCATAGTCAATTTATTTACTTCTTTCTGCGGTTGAAGGCGCGGAAACTTTTGGCTCAAATAAGAAACCAGCAAAACAAAACCCGCTATGGTAACGGGTTGAAAATAGAAAATAATAATGTCGCAGGAGTTAAGTAGGTGTACTTTAACTTGCTTCTTCTTGTCTGGCTAAAAGAACAGGACAAGGAGCTTTAATGCGAATATAGTCAGATAAAGAACTACCCAACAAACGCTCGATATCAGGTAAGCTTTTAGCAATAGAGGGACGCCGTTCAGGAGAACCCAAAACTAATAAATCAATATTGTTAGCTTCGGCTAAACTACAGATTTTTTGGGCTGGTCTACCACCTGATACCAAACACCGATATGTTAAACCCATGCGTTTTACTTTGGCGATCGCAGGAGCGAGAATTGGATTGTTTTCCAAATCTTCTTTAGATAGCTTTAGATTGGGGTCTAGATCGGGATTAACACGGGTAAGATATATTTCTGCGTCTTGATAACCTTTGAAAAGAGACAAGGTTAAATCTAAAGCATACTGAGCAGCAGGAGACTTGTCGATCGCCACCATCACTCGCTTCAATTTTTTAACATAGATATCGTCCTTAACTAGCAGCATCGAGCGGTCAGTCAATTGAAACACATACTGACTAACAGAATTACTCAAAATAGACTGTAGTTTGCCCATACCTCGCGAACCCATTATAATTAGATCGGCATCGACTTCTTGAGCTACTTTTAAGACCGTAGTTTTAGGTTCTCCTTCTTCAACTTTACAGCTAGCTTCATCGCAATTTGTACCCAATTTGGCGACCAAATCATTAATTTTAGATTCAGCCTGTTGGTGTGCTGCCAATTCTTCTTGAGTAGTCTTAGGAGAAATTACTCTAAGAATTGATACCTGAGCATTTTTTGTAGCAGGAAGCTCTAATAAGATTTTGAGCATATCTTGGGCATTTTCTGCACCAGAGTCAGCATAGAGAATTTTGTTAAGCATAGCTAAACTTACATCTTGATTTATAATTCCTGATGTTTCTAGGTTACTGCTAATTTCGACCCTTAAGATTACCGAGAACTATAAAACTTAATGACTCCTAATCTCTATTGTTTTGAGTGAATTAGATCAAACTGCTGTAATGGTCATTGATCATTTATTATAAGAAAGCGATCGCCACTTAGAAAAGCGATCGCTTGTTCAGATAGATAATGTTCAAAACTTACTTAGCTTAATTAACGGATTTGCGAAGAAGCTGCATCAGAGAGAGCAGGTAGTTCGGCATACTGCCCTTGAATAGAACGAACAATACAGAAGAAACAAGCAACTACGCTACCCATAAAGATTGTATTTGTTAGAGTTTCGCTAATTAGACTTTGCGCACCAAAAGCAGGAGCTAAGATTCCCATAATCAAGCTAAACAGAATCTGCAAGATATTAATTAAAATTGCCTGCATCGCATTAAAACGCAGAAAATAGCTAATATTATCGTTTCTAACTACTGCAAACCATAAGCCAAAGAAAATAATTAGACTAGCAAAAGGTAAGCTATTGGTAACGCCGTAAATAACCACTAAAGGCGAAAAGAATTGATATAACCAGGGAAACTGAGTCAGCAAAAGGATGCCAAAGGGCAGTGAATAAACTAAGGGAAATAAATAAATTAAAGCCCCTAAGCTGCGGTCTTTAACATCTGTTTCAGGAGTATTCATAATTATGATGCTGTATTATTGCAGTAAGTATTATCATCTTAAATCGACATTTGACATTTAACATCCAGTTTTTAGAAGCTTAAGCATAAGTCAACCTATTGAAGCCAAAATTTATTTCATAAGATACACGATATTCCTAACTACCTTACTCACTACTATGAAGTAGAAATTCGGCTTAAAAATATTTGCAACTACGATGATGTTAAAGCGCAAGAAATATTAACGAGTCTATCTGAATCTGGGCAAATAGCTTGGTTACATCCTGGGTATTTTGAAGAACGGCGTGAAGTTGAAGCATGGCTTTACAAAGATTTTGTCAAAAAAGGTAAAAAAGCAGATCTTCATCACCCTCTTTACTTTGTTTTGGGAGAACATGATGATTTGTTTCAAAAAGGTGGTTTCTTTTCTTCAGCTAACCCCAGAAAATTACAAATTCCTTTATCACTTTTTGACAGTGAGATGATTTCATCTATTTTCGCGCAGGATACTCCCACCATAGCCTTGGCTTGGTGATGGGACATGGCGTTTAAACATCTGGGGTTTCCCCCGAGAGATGCGGGCCAAGCCCAGATGACAGCCAAGAGATGAATGCGCGCCTCTAATTAAGTTGTTTACATTAAACGTGGACGTGCCGTATAAACGCCTGGGGAAACCCCAGGCGACAGGCACTCTATAATGTGAAGCATGACTGAACGTGCTTACAAGTTCCGCTTTTACCCTACACAAGCGCAAAAAAATCTTTTGCGACGGACAATGGGTTGCGTGCGTTTGGTCTACAACAAAGCTCTTTCGCACTATACCGAAGGTTGGTATGAGCGACAAGAAAGGATTGATTACAAACAAACCTCTACCTTGTTGACCAGTTGGAAAAAGGCTGAAAGCTTGGATTTTCTCAATGAAGTTAGCTGTGTACCTTTGCAGCAATGCCTGAGACATCTGCAAAAAGCTTTTGCTAATTTCTGGAGTAAAAGAGCTAAGCACCCCAGGTTTAAAGCCAAGCGTAACGGTGGTTCGGCTGAATTTACTAAGTCGGCTTTTAGATACCGAGATGGTAGTCTTTGGTTGGCTAAATGCTCCCAACCATTGAATATAATCTGGTCTAGACTTTTGCCTGATGGCGTATTTCCTTCTACTGTTACAGTCAAACTTGAACCTTCTGGTAGATGGTTTGTTTCTCTGTTGGTAAATGACCCTACTATTCAACCATTGCCACCAACGGATAAAAAAGTTGGCATTGATGTTGGCATCTCTAGTCTGTTGGCTACCAGCGATGGAGAAAAAATAGCCAATCCAAAACATTTTAATCGGCTGTATCAAAAGTTGAAAG
>DATNPK010000097.1 GCA_036703275.1 Coleofasciculaceae cyanobacterium
ATCTCTTTTTTGGAGTTTCAGGAAAAATATCTTCAAACAACTTCCATTCGAGATTGCTTAAACCTTCAAAACGCCCTGCCATTTTACCCTCCTAGTTTAAGGGTATAATATCATCAATTTAGATTTTAGTGGGATAGGTTCTGTCGATCTAACTGAAGCAAAAGATCAGACTCGGTTTTTTGAATTACTGAAGAAAAGACCAGAGACAGATGAAGAATGGGATGAACTAATAGATGCTTGGGAATCTGGATTTGAGAATCAATCAAATGTCGATCTGGAAACTATTTTAGAGTTATTCTGGTCAGACTTAGAAAGAGACGCAATGAACTCATGAAAACGATTGACAGATTGAAAAGTTTCCTCAAACAGCAGGCTGAATTCAGAATAAAAATAAGCTCTAATCTTAATTGGAAATATAAAGGAGAAGGCTTTTCACTGCTGAAAAGAAGGTTTGCCAGAGGCGATCGCCTAAACGTAAATTGGCTTTTTGATTAATCAAACTCTTTTACTTATCTAGATCGGCAATCATGCTACCGCCAGGAATATGGGCGGTAATATTTTGTTCGTGGGCGAGTTTATTTTCTACTTCTTGCTCATAGGTAAACTCTTGCTCCATCTGTGCTGCATCTTCCGAGTTTTCCTTTTGAGCTTCTCTTTCCATAATGTCGGAAGGTTGCTTTGCATCTGTGAAATCGATAAGTCGATCGGGTTTTTGCTCGTTCATGTCTAAGATAGTTAATGCTTCACTTTACAGTATCGAAAAAGCTTCAATTGTATTAATCCTTCTAAAGAAAGAAAAAAGTAAAAGTCTCAACCGAATTAGAATATTAGTAACATCTACAACAATATTTATTCGCTCGAAGTTTTCACGGTTCTGCTATGAATATTGAAGAATTTATACAGCAAAATTCCCAACCAATAAAAAGTTATCCCCTTGCACTTCAGGCGTTATGGCACGACTACCAAGGTGATTGGCAGAAATCTCATAGATTAATCGACCATGAGAGCGATCGCGATTGTGCCTGGGTTCATGCCTACTTACATCGAGTTGAAGGAGATTTAGGGAATGCTCGTTATTGGTATCGCCGTAGCGGTAAACCAGAATCAAAACTGAGTTTGACCGAAGAAAGGCAGCAGATAGCCGAGGCTTTATTGATAGGGGTTTGATCTTTGTTTATATGGTTCAAAACAGTAATATTTGGGTTGTGAATCCAATCTAACGTGAAGCCAATGAACTCCTAGTCCCGATGTACTCACCCAGATAGGTTGCTCGTTAAGCCTCTGTTGTAGCTCACGCCCGACAGTTTGCCACAGTAGATGCTGCTGAGATTCGGGTGCATTTCGGACAAAATTCGCCAAATGAGTACTCTCAGGTATATCAGTAATGGGACAAGGCACGACTAATAAAGCATCGTTTCCTAGATTGGGAAAGGTTATAACTTCAGATGTTGCCGATTCAAAATGTTGTCTGAAGTCGCTGGGGTCTGGTTCTAGATCGGCTAATTTGGGACTATCAATCAGGACAAATTCAAATTCTCGCTCTACAGTAGATTTAGTAACTGGTGGTGTTTCCCAGAAATAAGCTGTCATGGGCGTGTCGGCTAATAAAGAGATAAAAAAATCTCGAAAGTTATTATCCCGCTGCCATAGCTCGATTACTTCTGAGTAAGTTATTTGCTTGTCGCCTGTGAAGATAGAAATTTTATGAATGCGGTCGTCATTAATTAGTTCGCGCTTGGGTTTCCACATATTGCTAGAATAATTTCAATTGCCCAGGACTAACTGGACTATACCTATCTCTATGTAAACTCAAATGACAGACTGCACAGACAGACAGCAGATTAGCTAATCGATTATCGCTCGTGTCATGGTTGCGATGATGCACCTGCAAAATATCCGCCGTCCACTCTGAACGGGTTAGATTCTCTGGTTTCTCTCCTGGCTCATAACATTTTTTTCCGCAGCAACTACATCGCCATCGTGCAGCTTCTTTTACTTTCAATGCTAGGCTGTTCCAATTATTGGGGTAGAAACTAGGGTTTACAGGCATCTTAAAGAGCGCTCGCTATGAATGAAGTTATTCTATCGTAGAGTAGCGATCTCACTTCACAACAAAATGTTAATTTGAATTAAACCAATAACATCGACTTGAAAGAGGACACTGTAGACATTTAGGATTTCTAGCAGTACAAACTTTAGCTCCAAAGTCCAGTAAAGTTAGATTCCAACGTCCCACTTCCGATTGGGGTGCAATTATTTCTGCTGCAT
>DATNPK010000098.1 GCA_036703275.1 Coleofasciculaceae cyanobacterium
AAATGGATTTAACTTCAACCAGTCGGTAATGGACTCACAAGGACGTGTAGTCAACACTTGGGCAGACATTCTCAACAGAGCTAACCTCGGTTTTGAAGTAATGCACGAGCGTAATGCACACAACTTCCCCTTAGATTTAGCCAGTGGCGAACAAGCTCCTGTAGCTTTGAGCGCTCCTGCTATCAACGCTTAGAAACTTTTACCTTATAAAAAAAAGGCTCTCCATATACCTGGAGAGCCTTTTTTTTTGCTGATTTTTTTAGCTCTCACACAAAATAATCAGGCAAGTATCAAATACTTGTATAAAAATATACCTCTATAGAAAAAAAAGAGATGTTAACATTTGTGGCTGAAATATAGAACAGTTGAGAAATAATTAGCCATGATTACTAATACCGCAGCCTATACTCTTGTGGCGATCGCTTATATTGCTTTTATTGTCGGTATTTGGTTTATGTTTACTGTATAAATTAGTGAAACACGCCTGCGTCAAAATGCTGCTTGGCAAGCAGCATTTGCGCCCATTAAACTACTCGGAAAATAAACGGATAACGGAAAGATAGATCTGGGTTATTTAGGCATTGAACAACTGCCCAAATTGAAAAACCCCAGTGTAAAACAAGCCAAATAGGACCTAATACAAAGCCAGCCAAACCGAAAGAGAAAAATGACATTATGGCAATAATGCCCCCAACTAACCAAACATTTAAGTGAAAATTAATTGCCTCCTTGGCATTATCTTTAATAACAATATCTTCGGAAACAGAAAGAATGGCGATCGGAATTCCTATAGATAAAACTAGCGCGCTAATAAAAACTGAGCCGTGTGCTAAAGCTGAAAGCAGTTTTCGCTTGTCCAAATTAGATTCTGTTTGCATTTTTTCTCTTGATGTGTAAATAGACAATGCTGAATAGTTAAATATTAGCGTTTGCTAAATAGTTTAAGAAGTAGGGATTTTACTAGCCTTTGTTGGTCAATGAAGCAAATAAAAAGCACCCAATTTGTTTACTATGGATGCTCGATAATTAAAATATAACGCAACTATTTTATTTAAATCCTACTGCTGCTTGCCAAACAAAAGCCAAAGCAAGGAAAAATACAGGAATAATAGGTAGCACATCTACCAAAGGTTTGAACATAGCATAAGCTTCTGGCAAATCTGCCAAGATCATTGCAGCTTCCATATATCTTTATACCTTCCAACAATTTTCTTAAAATATATTAAAAATATTATCATAATTTGGTTAAGAGATTTTGAGCAACAGTATTTGTTTTCTAGGTTAAATAACCCAAAATCATTCCAGTTAACAAAATAAAACCCAACCAAACGTTTTGCCTTAAAACCTTACCATACATAGAGCGCGGAAGGTGAGACTTGCGTAAGTTTATATACTGCCAAACCCAGCCAGCCGTAGCCAGTAATAGGCTAAACCAAAAAGCCGAACCTAAAGCCAATTTGAGGCCTAGGTAAGCAAGCAAACCAACAGTAATCAAGTAGAAAATGCCGATCGCCTCGGAAGTGTATTTGCCAAAAAAGATCGCACTAGAATTAATCCCAACTTTCAAATCATCTTCGCGATCGCTCAAAGCATATCCCGTATCAAAACCAAGTGTCCAAGCTACCGTTGCACCCCAAAGTAACCAGGTTGCAGATTCAATCTCTCCTGTTACTGCCGTCCAGCTAATTAACACGGCAAAACCCCATGCCAGAGACAAAATTAACTGAGGCAGGGGAAAAACTCTTTTAGCCAAAGGATAGAAGACAATAAAAGGGACAGCAGCAAAGCAAAGTAACAAGCTAAGGGGTTTGAGATAAAAAGCAAGTAGGGCAGCACAGGCAAGAGCGATCGCAAAAATAACGATTCCAATTTTGAGCGAAAGAGCGCGAGACGCTAGAGGACGAGACTTGGTTCGAGCTACCTGGGGGTCAAGATCTTTGTCCCACAAATCGTTAACTACACAACCTGCTGCACTAGTAGCAAGAGTTCCTAAAATGATTACTCCTACCAATGCTAGGGGAGGAGTCCCCTCGGCGGCGAGAAATACTGCCCACAAGGCAGGTATCATCAAAATTAATCTTCCTGCTGGCTTGTCCCAGCGCAAAAGACGAATTACTTTTTGCCAAGTTGGTTCACCAGTCGATGGATATTGAGTCATGTTAAATAAGTTTTTGCTTGCTGCCCAATAATTTCGAGCCTAATATTAATAAATATTAATAAAAATTTAAGCCTATCTGTTCCTTCGAGCAAAATTACGTGAGATTATAAAAGCATCTAGATACTAATGCTTGGCTTCAAGAATATCATTAGTTTTTAAGAGTTTTGTAGCTGAATTTTATCGATAAATCTGCTCCAAAAGACAATTATCGCACTTACAATCACCATGAACCAACAGATTATTGCAGCGATCGATATCGGCACTAACTCAATTCACATGGTAATTGTGCGAATAGATCCTTCACTCCCTGCCTTTACCGTAATTGCTAAAGAAAAAGATACGGTTCGTTTAGGCGATCGCGATTTGACAACAGGAAAACTAACCCCAGAAGCGATTAAGCGTTCCCTTAATACCTTAAAACGATGTCACGAACTAGCAACTAGTCTTAAAGCCGAACAAATAATTGCCGTTGCCACAAGTGCGACAAGGGAAGCCCCCAACGGAGAAGACTTTTTACGTCAGATTGAAGCACAATTAGGCATAGTAGTTAATCTTATTTCAGGAAAAGAAGAAGCTCGACGGATTTATTTGGGTGTGTTGTCGGGCATGGACTTTAACGAACAACCCCATATCATTATTGATATTGGTGGTGGCTCAACCGAGCTAATATTAGCCGATATTCATGAACCTCGCTTTTTGAGCAGCACTAAAATTGGTGCGGTTCGTTTATTCAAAGAATTTGTGACCACAGATCCGATTAGTGACAGTGAACTAAAAGTACTGAGAGCATATGTTAGGGGAATGCTAGAGCGTCCTGTCGATGAGATTTGGCAAAATTTACAGCTCAACGAATCTCCTCGCACGATTGGTACTTCTGGCACGATTGAGACGATCGCTGTAATTCACGCTAAAGATGAATTAGGTGTCGTTCCCGATCCTCTCAATGGCTATGAAATTGGCTATAAAGACATCGAAAAAATCGTTAAGAAGCTAGCGAAAATGAGCTACAAAGAACGACTCGATGTGTCGGGTCTATCTGAAAAACGAGCCGAAATTATCGTACCAGGAGCAGTTATTCTGCTCGAAGCAATGACTCTGCTTAAATTAGATTCGATTACCATTTGTGAGCGATCGCTGCGAGAAGGCATGATTGTTGATTGGATGTTGACTCGCGGTTTGATTAATAGTCGATTACGTTACCAAAACGAGGTCAAAAATCGCAACGTAATTAAAATTGCTCAAAAATATCATGTAGATTTAAATTATGGTCAAAGGGTAGCTAAGTTTGCCCTGAGCATTTTCGATCAGCTACAGGGATTGCACTCTTGGAGTGCGGCAGAAAGAGAACTATTATGGTCCGCCGCGATTTTACACAACTGTGGAGTTTATGTCAGTCATTCTTCCCATCACAAGCATTCATACTATTTAATTCGCAATGCCGAACTACTTGGGTTTACCGAACTAGAATTAGAATTAATTGCTAATATTGCCCGCTATCACCGCAGAAACAAGCCGAAGAAAAAACACGAGCCTTATTACAAACTACCACACAAGGACTATCAGCTAATGGTGCGACAGCTAAGCGCAATTCTACGATTAGCAGTAGCTTTAGAGCGAAGAAACAAGGGGGCGATCGCTTCAGTAAATTGTCAGTACGATGAAAATAACCGTTCTGTTGATTTCCAGATCCAGCCTACGGAGATAGGTGATAAGTGTTCCCTAGAGTTGTGGAATCTCAGTTACAAAAAAGAAGCCTTTGAAGAAGAATTCGGCGTCGAATTGGTTGCAACTATCTCTCAAAAGCTGCCTGTTGCCAGTCTCAATACTTAGTCTTTTACGGTTTAATTACCTGGTAGTCTTCAAAATGTAAGGATCGAGAAAAACTACAGTTGCTAAGATTTAGATAAATAGATGTAAACAACTAATAATTACTTATTGATGAAATGAAGCAAAAACTTTCTTTCGGTTTAATTTGGTTAGCTTTGGTAATTTACGCAGTTGCTGCTTCTTTTTTTAAAACACAACAAGGAAATTTAGCTTTAATTGTCGATCTTTCTGTTGGCAACTGGTCAGGAATTAATCCCATAATTATCGCAATTTTCTATATCATGGGCGTTTTTCCTGTGGTTTATGCTGCTTTTATTTTATTTGACAGTACCGAGCAAAAAATCTCGCCCTACCCTTTTTTTATTGTGTCGATTGGAGTTGGTGCATTTGCTTTGCTGCCATACTTCGCGTTACGTCAATCGAATACCGCCTGGAATGGACACAAAAACTGGTTGCTCAAGATTCTCGATTCACGTCTGATGGCAATTATCTCATCGATAAGCATCGTCGTGCTTTTAGTCTGGGGTTTAACTCAGGGAAACTGGTTAGATTTTGTCAATCAATGGCAAACCAATCAGTTTGTTCATGTAATGAGCCTTGATTTTTGTTTATTGTGTCTTTTATTTCCTGCCATGTTAGGAGACGATATGAAACGCCGAGGCATAAATACAGATAAATGGTTTTGGCCAGTAGCATTAGTACCTTTGTTAGGAGCTTTGATTTATTGGTGTCTTCGCCCACAATTACCAGAAATAACAGTTATCTCACAATCAACGGCTAGCTAACTGTTTAATTTTAATTCCTGTTGACTACGAACAATATTCTCCGTCAACTCGGCTAGTTCGCTCAATTCTAGTTCCAATTTACTAGCCTGCTGTTCATAGTTTAATTTTTTGGCGATCGCAGCGCGAGCTAAATCTTCACGGTTTTGTTGTAAAGCTTTTTTAGCTACCTTTGACCAGATTTGTACCTCGGCGATCGCTTGTTGATATTTAGGCTGTACCTGATTCCAAACAGACTTGATATCGATTAAGGCTTCTGCTGTTAGTTGTTCGGAGGTATTATTATTTCTACTTTTAACTGCTTGTTTAATCGGTTCATATAGTTGGGAAATGTCAAGCTTGCTAATAACGGGTAAATAGTTTCTAACTTGCTTACTATCTTTAATCCCTGTTTTACACCAGCTAGTAAAATGTTCACAGTTATTAAATAACAAATTATAATCATTTTCTCCGACTCGGCTTTTGGCTCTTTCTACTACCACATCAGGAATGTAGCCAAATCCATCGCTATATTCAGCCAGATATACTCGATTGCCTCGAGCAAATTGTGCATAAGAAGTTTGTTCGATAATTTCGCTAGGCTTACGATAATGAATTACAGTACCATCACCGCAATCGATACCATAATGTTTATACAGTGCCTGCAACTGCCCTAAATTTCGATATACGTAGATACAATCGCCTTTCGCCATCAGATATTCACTTAAATTCAATTATTGAGTATTTCTGATTCCCAACTCTCGTTTCAATAGATTGATTGACTTCTCGCCAATATAGCTATCAGTACTAATTACATCAGGAATCCGAATCAAATCCTCTCGCATCGCCATAATTTCCGCTTTTACTAGATCGTAACTCGTATAGCCAGTAATAATCGTATGAGCAGCCCGAATTACAGCTCGTAGCCGATCGCGATCGCTCAATGAAGAAGTCAACACCAGCAAATCATCGCCTCTAAGGCTGTTGACAATACTCGAAGCAACGCTCAGTGTACCTTCGCTGAGGCTAACAATGCCCAAACAAGCTTGTGAAGGCAAAGCCTTAACGATCTGCAATTCTTTATTAAAATCATACATATCAATCGGAATTACTCGAAAAGAGTTAGGTGGAACAATTGCTAAAACTTCTTGAATGAAATAGTGATTGGTTACTAGCGTCCCAAAATTAATTTCTGCCAAAATCTGGGGTAGCTTTTCTAATTCAATTAATTCAATCTCAATAGACAATGAATCTTGTAATTCCTGCTGGATCATCTCGCCCGCGCCAATATCTCTTTGGGGAACGGTAACTACAACTCTTTCGCTACAGCTGATGCGCCAGTCTATCTCTTCAATGAATAGTTCTTTGACTTGTTCTATAGTGCAGCCCAACTTTAAAACCCGGTCGATACTTTCTTTAATGGCGTTGACGGAAGCAGCCACAGGAGAGTCCGATTTAATCGTATTTTCTCGTTCGTGAAGTTTTACATAAATACCCGACCCGGCGATCGATTCTACTAGTCCGCTTTCTTCTAACTGTTGATATACTTTGCTAATGGTGTTGCGGTGCAGCCCTGTAATCATGGCTAATTGCCTGGTGCTGGGTAAACGATGAGCAGGAGGATACTGTCCTGAAGCGATCGCAAATTGGATCTGAGCAAACAGTTGCTTAGAGGCTGGCACGTCGCTATCTGACTGGATTTGGAAGTTCAGCATTGAAATAAGCGTACAGGAAAACTTTTATGTGCGCTATTGTAGGCGCAAAATCTGTTTCTTACTTTAAATAATTAATAATCTTTTATGCTCAAGGTGATTTAGCTTGATTCAGATTAATTTTTAGCGACTTCTAATTTGTATTCAATGCGAAAGTATCTAACTAAGCTTTTCTTTTGGTAAATGTGATCTTCAAACTTGATCTGTTTTAAACCCAATTCTGCAAAATAAGTTAATTCTTCCTGTGTCAGAGGAAAAGGTATAGTAGCTGCTGGCTCTTGAGCATCTCTTCCACGACAGATAACCAGTAATGTTCCTTGAGGAGCAAGAAGTTGGCTAATCGTTTTTATTGCCTGGGGTCTAACTTGAGCAGGTAAAGACTGAAGAGTATAGGATTCGAGAATAAAATCGAACTGGCGTTGGTTTATCTGACTCGGCTGCAATAGATCGTCAACTAAGTAATTTACCTGAGAATCGGGAAAGCGTCTTTGACACCAATCAATTGCCGTTGGTGAAATATCAAATCCAGTTACTTTAAAACCCAACCCTACTAAAGCTTCAGCATCATCACCCAAACCACACCCCACAACTAGAGCAGTTTTTCCCTGTCCTTGAACGTCATGTTGCTCAATCCAATCAGCTAAATTAGAATTAATCGTCAAGTTTGCCCAAGGAATAGCCGACTCGTCTTGGTTAGCCTGACTATATAACTCTTCAAACCACCCTGTAGGGTCGTTATGCGTAAATGATTGTTGAGCAAGTTTTTGGACTCTACTTTTATTTGCTTCAGTCATACTTATCAAGATATTCTGCTCAAAATAGTGTGTTTGCTGATTTTAATTTACTGCTTTTCGCTAAATTGTTGCACAAACACATCCTACCCTCAATCATTTAAAGCGATCGCGAAGCTAGTCCTTTAGGTTACCCGAAGGGTAATCGCGCTTTTATTCGTCGATCTAAGTTTCTGAATCCGAAGTGGGAGTATTAATAAAGGTAGGGGATAAGAAAGCAACCACTGCGCCCAGCATAAAGCCAATAATGTTACGAAATAAAGGCAAAAATTCTGGCGTACGAATTACTACAGGTCCCATACCAAAAGCAATAAAGAGAATTCCCCACAGAGGGGACATAATTAGACCCCACTGCCAGGCAATCACCTGATCTTTATTACGAGGAATAACGGCAACGCCTAGAATGACTCCTCCCACGATCGAGCTAATTAAAGTTAAAATCCACTGCTCTTGCGGTAACCCAGGTACGACAGTACAACCATTTTTTTGTAAACATCCTTTGACTGATTCTAAAGCTTCGACAATGGCATTATTTTCACCGTGTTCTCGAATGTAATATATATTGCCAAAGCGTGTCTGTAGTTCAATCCAGAAATTACGTGGTAACAATTCATAAACATCGTCGCCAATACTAAAAGCTAGCAGGTTGCCCCCTCTGCCATCAGCTACCAACAAAATACTCTTTTCGTCAAGACCCCAGAATTTCTTGACCGCACGGCCAGGAGAGCGATCGTATTGAGTCAATACGCGCATTTTCCAGCCTGTTTCTGCCTCAAATTCTTCTAAGTTCTCGATCAGCGATTCTTCTTGTAGTGTTGGTAAAAAGTTGGCTAAATCTACTACAGGAGTTACTTCATCGGGTAATAATTCTGGGTTGTTGACTGCCAAAGCTGGTGAAGTGAACCAGGTAGCCAAAACTAGTAAACAAACCCCCAACATCAGCAGAGATCGCTGTATAAACTTATTTGCCATGACTATTTTATTTAAAAATTTCTTAGTATACAATTTCGGTTTAATAAAACTACTTTTATTTTCGTTACATTTATTTACCTTATTCTAAGATTATCAGTAATTAGTAGTGCTGGACACTATATATCAATAAAAACAATGGCTAAATAATTACTTAAATTTTATCCTGTGACTTTTGCTGAGATCTGGGGGGAGAAAAGTGAACGGTACTCCGCCTTAAAAAGGCGAAGCCTCCTAAAGGATACCGCTCCGCATATGCGTTCACCGCATTCCGCGGTCGCTTAATTTAGCTGAAACTGGAGTATTTATGTTCTGAGGATTACGCCATACTTTCCAAGCAGCCCTAACTCCTGCTACTAATCCACGGCTGCTTTGCTGCACTTGCTGTGCCTGTTGCTTGGCATTAACTAATCCTCGATCGACCTGTTTAACTACTCCCGTCGCATTGCTGATTCCTTGGTTAATGTCATCAGTAAGTTCGCCCACTTCTTTACCTGTGAGGCGAATTGCTTCGAGCGTAGGTGGAAACTCTCGATTAAGAGTATCAAATAATTTTTCTGCACTACGGGCAGCTCTAGCCACTTCTTGCAAAGTGGGAATAGTAACCAGTAAAACAGCAAACAGGCTAAATGAAACCAGCAGCAGAGACAATCCTAGCCAAAATAAAGGGTCTATCATAAAAATTGAGCGTGAAAGCGCATCTTTCAATTTTAGAGGCGATCGGTGATAGACGAGTTGAGATTTTGATTTGG
Source organism: Coleofasciculaceae cyanobacterium (assembly GCA_036703275.1). NCBI lineage: Bacteria > Bacillati > Cyanobacteriota > Cyanophyceae > Coleofasciculales > Coleofasciculaceae > Coleofasciculaceae cyanobacterium. The sequence goes on from DATNPK010000098.1 coordinate 8,971, forward strand.
GGTGTTCAATTTGGTGGCTCTTGTAGTTGCACGACTGGTTTCAACCCCAGCAGCGATCGCGTCTTTCAAGCGATCTAACGTACCTTCCCAATTATTTAAGGTAGCCTCGGATAGACGATCTGCCTGGAACTGAATACTGGCGGTTAAATCTTCGGCTATGTCTGGTAAAGCATCAGCCGACTTTCTCAGAACTTTCCTAGTTTCTTTGCCTGTACGTGGTGCAATTAGCAGTCCTAATACTGTGCCGAGTGCACTACCAATCATCAATCCGCCGATAAGAACTCCTGTGGGATTTTGCTTCGACATAGTATCTCTTCCCGATTTGATTAAGTTAAGCTTACCAGTTGAATTCAGCGATCGAGCTATTAATTAGCACTCGATTCAATGCAACTATCTTGATAAAACTATCGGGTAGAATAGCAAATGCAGTGAAATTCAATCTGATACCTAGATTATAGATAAATCAAGCAAAATCATCATGTTTTTAAAATAACAATCAACGATAGATATGTCTGGCTACTTTAATGAATCAACTACATAACGCCTTTACTTTATTTTTAAGTTTACTGGTGGAAGCGATGCCCTTTTTGTTGCTGGGAGTATTGCTTTCAAGTTCTCTATTATTTTTGGTTAATGAAAAACAATTAATTGCCCGCTTACCAAAAAATCCTTTTTTGGGCGCAGTTGTAGGTAGCTGTGTCGGCTTTTTATTTCCTGTCTGTGAATGTGGGAATGTTCCTGTAGCTAGAAGATTATTATTAACAGGGGTTTCTCCTTCCGTTGCCATATCGTTCCTATTAGCAGCACCAACGATTAATCCCATCGTAATTTGGTCTACTTGGGTGGCTTTTGGCGATCGCCCTAGTATCGTAATTTTTCGAGTATTGTTTTCTTGGACGATTGCGACTACAGTTGGCTATGTTTTTAGTATTCAAACAGACGTGCGCTTCCTGCTGCAAGATTCCTTTGCCAAAAAATTAAAGCCAGTTAATTATGAGCGCCCAGAAACAGCTCAATTAATATCGCCGTTGTTGCAGTCTGGTAGTTTTATAATTGAACAAGGTCAATCTTTACCTTTGGCAAGTTATTGGTCAACAACGGTAGATAAGAAACAAACATCAGATTTAAAATCTAAATTGCCACTTTTTTTAAATAACGTACTACAAGAATTTAGTGAACTGGGTGGAATGTTAGTTTTTGGTAGTGCGATCGCGGCAATTATTCAAGTTTTTGTCCCTCGCGAACTGGTTTTAAGTCTTGGTCAAGATACGATAACTTCTATTTTGGCAATGATGTTGTTGGCAGCAATTGTTTCTATTTGTTCGACAGTTGATTCTTTTTTTGCCTTGTCTTTTGCTTCTACCTTTACTAGTAGTTCTTTATTAGCTTTTTTAGTATTTGGTCCTACTATAGACATCAAGAGTATTGGTTTGATGGCATCAATTTTTAAACCGAAGATAATTGTTTATATTCTGACGCTAATTGCTCAATTAACTTTTATTTTTACTTTAGCCTACAGTTACTTTTTCTAACATGGTTAATTGGTACTGTGCCGACGGTAATGACTCAGAAATATTGTTATACATAATGATTCCAGATAAGCCAATAAGATCTAATTCTCCCCAAAATAAACATAATTTCCCCTTAGTCTGGATAGATGGATTGGCTTTATTAAGTTGGGGAATTTTGTTACTCAAATATGCCATCACAGGACAGTACAAATTATTGATTCACCCAAATTACTATGGCTTGGTATTAGGTAGCGGAATCCTGTTGATGGCTTTAGGTATGCTCAAAGTAAAATTAATTTTGGCTGGTAACTATGGAAACATCAGCGAACATATTAGTCTTTTGCCGCCTGGTTTTGGCAGCAGCTTATTGTTAATAGTTGCGATCGCTGGGTTATTAATTCCGCCCCAAGTTCTAACCAGTCAAACTGCCCTTAAACGGGGAATTAGCGATATTTCTCTGAGTAGTTCTCAACCCCAGGCTTTCCGTGTGGCAACTAAGCCCGAGGCGCGATCGCTAATTGATTGGATTAGGACAATTAACGCCTATCCCGAACCCGATGCTTATAGCGGGCAACCAGCTAATGTCAGTGGTTTTGTGCTGCATTTAGAGGAACTTCCCGATAATTACCTCATGCTGTCTCGGTTTGTGATTACCTGTTGTGCGGTGGATGCATATCCCATTGGCATTCCTGTCCAATTAGCAACTAACCGTAGTGATTATCCTCCCGACACTTGGTTAGAAATTCAAGGTGAAATGATCGCAGAAACAATATCAAGTAGAGATCGCTTAGACTCCAACGTCACCAAAAAACGTTCTGTGGTTTTAGCAGCCAAATCAATTACAACTATTCCTACTCCTGCCGATCCTTATAGTTACAAATAAGCCTATGAAGACAGAAAAGCAATTACAACCAATCGATCGGCTAGCGATCGGCTTAATTATAGTCTTGGCTTTAATTATGGGATTATTAATCTGGGGCGATAGTGCTTGCGATCGCAACTGCATTTTTAATTCTGGGGCGAAAGTCAGTGATTTTAATTGGCAAAATAAAACTATAGGCAGGGAAGATCGCGCTTTTGTCTTGAGTTTTAATCGCCCCATGGATCATGCTAGCGTGGAACAAAATTTAAGTATTACGCCTCCTCTGGCTGGTAAGATTAGCTGGTCTGGTTTAAGACTGGCTTATACTTTAAAATCTCCTGCACCCTACGGGGAAACTTATCAGGTATCATTAGCAGGTGCAACAGACAGATTCACTAATCAAAAACAAGCAGGAAAAACAATCGCGCCTTTTGAGGGCGAATTTCGTAGTCGCGATCGCGCTTTTGCCTATATTGGTACTCAAGGGGTAGAAAAAGGAAAGTTAATTCTGTTTAATTGGACGCAACAGCAACCACAAATACTTACTCCTGATAATTTAACCGTATTTGATTTTGAACCTTATTCTCAAGGCGATCGCATTCTATTTTCTGCTGCTGACACCAAGCTAGGTATCAAGGGAATTCAAAATTTGCAACTCTACAGGGTAAATACAGGTTTGAATGTTAAACCAGCGAATAACCTAAGAGTAGAATTAATCTTAGATAATCAGAAGTATCAAAATAACAAGTTTGATTTAGCACAAGATGGCGAGACAATTGTGGTGCAGAGACTTAACCGTAACAACCCTACCGAATACGGCTTATGGATGATTGTCGATCATCAGCCAGCACAACTAATAACTGACGAGCAAATTGGCGATTTTTTAATTGCACCAGATAGTCAAACTGTAGCAGTGGCACAGGGCGAAGGTATTGCTTTATTGCCTTTAGAAGCCGATGCTCAACCTCTAGACTTCTTGCCTAGATTTGGTCAAGTTCTAGACTTTACTGCTGATGGTACGGGAGCAGCAATGATTGACTATAATACCGATAAAGCCAAGTTACGCTACACGCGATCGCTATTCTATGTCAACACTCAGGGAATCCAAAAAGAACTCTTAAATACCGCTGGTTCAATTCAAAATTGTCAGTTCGATCCCACAGCAACCCATCTCTACTGTTGGTTAACCGAATTGAAAACAGGAAAGGAATATATTGAACAACCTTACATAGCCGAAATCGATCTCAAAACTAAGCAAACTAGAACTCTTGTATCTTTGACAGACTATCAAGATAGTAAATTGAGTATTGCACCAGATGGATTGGGAATTCTTTTTGAGCGATCGCTTTCTAATTCAGTTACCGATTCTCAAAGTAATAAAAGTCTTTGGTTGCTGATCCCTTCTGACGAACAAGCAAATTCTATATCTAATGCCGAACAATTGCCCTTTATGGGTTTTCGTCCCCAGTGGTTACCGTGAAAATGGTGTTAAATGACTAGTAAAATTGTAATCTGTATACCAATCGCTTTAAATACTAGACAGGAAATTGCTTCTGCTTTAAAAAATAAGTATGGTATGGATTATGTGTTTATTGGTCGAGTCTTGCGATCGCAATTCACGAATGAAAGTTGTGAAATTGATATCTGCAAAGTAAACTGCATAAGCGATCGCGCGTGGACACAGTTCAATCGCGATGCTAGTCTGGCTGATGCTTTTAAAATTGCAGGAAATAAAATTAATGCCACCACGCTACAAAAAATAAATCATCATCGAGTTATTTATCTAATCTCTACCAATACAGGATACGATGCTTGTCTCAAAATTGCTAAATTTGCTCAAGTTTTGCTCGAGATTGGGGGATTTGCGATTAAAGTAGAGTCGGCAGGAATTGCCCATGAAAAGGACAGGTGGTTAGCTAATTATGATTCCGATGATGTGTTTGATATCTATTCTCTGTTTGTAGCGTTAATCCAAGGAGACGATTATTACTACTCCTGTGGGATGCACAACTTTAGTAAAGCTGATGTGGCGCTAGATTTTAGCCAAGATACTGGTTTAGCGATTTATGTAATGAATGTATTTAATTACTATCGTTTAACTGAATCGCCCATTTTGCAAGACGGACATACCTTTCAACCTGATATTGCATCGCCAACCTATCAAATAGAGTGGATACAAGATGATCGATGTGAAACGGATAGTCCGCTATTTAACTCTTATGGAAGATGGTATCTATACCCGCTTCGCGATTAGCTTTTAGTTAATTCACAATAGCGATATTTGTCATCTAATCATTAATTGATTTCTTCGCTCATAACCTTCAGTCGGACAATTTGCTCTCCTGCTTCATCTAATGGCACTTCAATAATTTCACTAGTCAGAGATTCCAAACAGGTTAAAAGCGATCGCAAATGAGGATTAGATGCCCCCGTTTCTACATACAGGCGATCGGCAGCGTTACTCATGCGTTTCCAGGTAGTATAAAGTTTGCCTACAGTTTGTTCTAGAGTAGTGGCTTGCTTAACTAAATCCGCAGCAGTGTTGATACAGTCTAATCTGAGAGCTTCTTCTAAGGCTAATTCCATATCTACTGCCTTATCCCGCAAAGTTTGCACCTGGGCAGCGGCATCAAGATATTTTGCTAGGTTTTTTGCCTCAGCAGTCATCATTTTGACCGTATCAATATCGGGGCTTTCGGCAATTTCTTTTTTAATCTCGATCAAATGAGAGTCGGGTAACTTTTCCATTTCCCTGACTAAAGGAGCAAGATGACGGGCAGGTAACGAGCCTTCGGCTGCCTTTTCTTTAATCTCGTCAGGGAGTAATTCTGAACTCATTGCCGTCCATTCATCTCCTAGCTGCTTGACTTCACGGCGAGTAATGCGATCGCCTTTTTGAGCAGCTTCACTAACTAGCTGTTGAATTTCTGGGGCAGATTTAGCGGTTTCCACAAATGCCCGTTTACTAAAATTATTAATATTTTCAGCATCTAAAACTCCATCTGCCAATAGCGTATCGGCACTGTTTGCCAGTTGAATCAGAGCATAAGCCTGAGATTTAGTAATTTCTCGATCTTTCAACCAGTTAAGAAACCCTGCTCCTCTACCTTCCCCACCCTTCTTTTCGCGATCTCTAACCGAGCGTAATACCCGTCCACGCCAAATATCTGTCTGAAGATCGAAGCGATCGCATATTTTCCAAATCGTATCCAATTGATGTTGAAACTCCGATTCTTGAATGGCTTCATCTTCTGGATCTGGCAAATCAAAATTAAAATCTGCGGGAATCTCTAAAGCAGCAACAATCTCTTCCTTAGAAATTCCATTTTCATTAACTAGGCTAGCTTCACTCATGCAGGGCAAAATATAGGAGTAAAAAGCAGGTTAACACAGATCGAGACGCGCTATCGAAACGATCTTCACTTAAGCTATTATGCCAAACAAGCAACAGCTAGCAAAGTCGAGAGCGTTAGCAGTTAAGAAGTTCAGGGTATTATGATTGATAGCAACTTAATTAAACTTCGAGACAATAAACATAACCTTTGCTTCGATATTGAAAAATTTTGTGGTCACGAGTTAATAAAATTAAATTATTAATCCTGGCAGTAGATCCTTTAAATATGCAGAAAGATTTACCCCGATCTTTTCAAGTCAATTTTGTTAAATAAAGAGAAGCCATCTATTTATCAGCGATCGCCAATTATTTCTAGCGCATCGATCGAAAAACATAGTAAGTAAAGCGATTATAGCGATCGCTCTGACTATCAAAAAGCAATTACACTTAAAATCTGATTGCTATATATATTTTGTCAAAATTGGAGACAGCATATAATTAACTAAGCAAGAAGCAAGAAACACAAAACTCCCATGGCATATCACGTTACCGCAGACTACGCCAGTGAAAACTTTGAGGAAATTATTCAACGAGCTAATATCGAAGCTGAAGGAGTAACAATCGTCAAAAATAATAAAAGCTTTGTACTAATCGATTAAGAAGAATTAGAAGCCTTAGTTAAAACTGCTGAGTTGCTTCAAGTACCTAGCATATTGACAGATATAGCTCAAGCTAGGAAAGAACACAAACTTAGTAGCTCAACCGATTGAATTTAAACTGCCTATTCCTAGTTATCTTAATGTTCCTAATTTGCCAGAAGGCTATTCAGAATTACAGTTAGAGGGATTAAATCATATTTACTCTCGCTGGGAATCTGTTAATTGTAATCTTGCTCAAGCTATTTGGAACATTCACGACGGAGAACATTTTGCGGGTACTCACAAAGATACCATGCTGTCTAAAGAGATAGAAATAAACAATCTGACTCAAAACGAGCATCAATTATCCTGGCAGCTTATTCTACATAAAAGAAACGATCGCGCAGTCAAAAATCATAAAATGAACCTGCTGGTAGAAAAAGTATTTGCTCAAAGTTTCAATACCTTTTTACCAAGTTTGGCAGTTGTCACCTTAGATTACCGAGGAAAAATAATTGTGGGCATTGTCACCATGTATTCAGAGTCGCCCCAGCAAGTTAGATTATGCCTAGATAGTTACACAGATATAGATTTTAGCTGGTGGCAAAAACTAATTAGGTTGCCCCAGTTGGCAAATCTATTTCGCGATCGCTTAATCTTTGAAGATATAGCTATTTTGGAAAATCTCTATGAAACATTTGATCACAAGATTATCCTCAAAAATGATACTCCAGCAGAATTAGCGATGAATTATCTGCAAACTTGGTCTGATTTATCGCTTAAATAAAACTACAATACCTCTTGAGAATATTTAAAGAAGCGATCGTTTTTGTCTACTTAATTATCGCAAACGCCCCATTTCTTGATATTCTTCTAAGACCATAGCGAAAAGATTATTTAATTCTGCTCTTGCTGCTTGGCGAAGTTTTTCCCCAAGCATGACATCCTTCAATTGCAGAAACATATGCCACAAAAGTATTATTATCGTCGGGACGAATAACGACTGTATAATTTTGCAGGGAGTTCATTAGTTACTCAATATAAAACTAAAAATCATATTTTCAATTATAAAGAGCTTTGATGAATCTATAGTCAATAGTCTCTTCCCCCAAGTCAAGAATGCGATCGCCTTCCAAATCTATGCTTTATACTAAATAAGGTATATTAACTAACAATTTAATGTTGGAAAACCAATTTACTTAATTGGCACTTCTAAAGAAGATATTGCCAATTTCACTATAATAAATAGTGATTTCACCCATGTGATCTACCTATTTAAATAGACATGACTATAAAATTATCTAAAGTTAAAAAACAGCAGTTGAGCGAATCAATCAAGCGATACTTTGAAGAAAAACTCGATGAAGAAATTGGCGATCTCAAGGCTTGACTATTTCTTGAGTTTTGTTTACAAGAAATCTGTCCTAGCGTTTATAATCAAGCAATTATCCATGCAAGATCTTTTATGGAAGATAAATTAAGCGATCTTGAAAATACTTGCTACAAACCAGAGTTTAATTATTGGCAAAAGTAAAGTGGCGTTGCTGAAAAGCAATGGTAAATTTCAAGAAAGTTAAAGTGAATAATCAAATAGTAAAAGGATAAAGTATCGTCAAAGTCGTCAATCTCTTTTGTCCATCGACAACTTTAGATTTCGATTTATTTATCGGCTTGATTAAAACAATATTGCCAAAAAAATAAGGAGTAATTTTATGGATATCTGTTGATTCATCTCCTAGCGCGTCAATCAAATCTATGAATAACTGTTCTGTTTCTTCAGTTGTCCAAGCATAAGGACGCTGATAATTGGGAATTTTAAAAACAAAATCATTACTAAAGACTTTTCTGATTGGATATCCCGCACCTTCAATTGTAATCGCCGTCATAATTACTCAAAAAATATTATTTTGGGTTTCTCTATAAATAGATTTCCCAAAATCAGGTTAGATGAAACATTAGCTAGTTTTAATTAGACTTCGACTAAATAATTATCCCTAAAAACAATACTCCAGTTTAATTAATCTCCGAAACAAATACCCAAGCCTCTAGCAGTCTTAACTAAAGTATCTTCAGGATCTACGGCACGATAATTTTCAATCGCTTCAGTAATAGGAATACTCGTTACTTGCCTATCTTGCCATGCCACCATGCGATCGTACTTATCCTGAGCAATTAGATCTACTGCTGCTACCCCAAATGCTGAAGCCAAGATGCGATCTAAAGGGGAAGATATCCCGCCTCGTTGAGTATGTCCTAAAACAGTAACTCGCGTTTCTGCACCGCTTTTTTCGGTAATTTGTTCGGCTAAGTATTGCCCAATACCCCCTAGGCGACAATCGGCAAAATGACCTTGTTCTAGCACCTCTCCTGCTTCAGTACAGACGGCTTCGGAGACGACGGCAATGGAATAGTCCTGTCCTCTAGCCTGTCTTTTTTTGATATGTTCACAGATATTTTCAATCTTGTAGGGAATTTCAGGAATCATAATCATGTTTGCTCCCCCCGCAATTCCCGCATTGAGGGCAATATGTCCTGCATCTCGACCCATCACTTCGACGATCATCACTCGGCTATGACTGGCGGCAGTAAAATGGAGGCGATCGAGCGCTTCTGTGGCAATATTCACCGCCGTATCAAAACCAATGGAACGTTCGGTAATACCCACGTCATTATCAATGGTTTTAGGAATACCCACCAAGTTAATTCCCCCCTGCTGTGCCAGTTTGCGCAAAATAGCTAAACTACCATCTCCACCAATACCGATCAGCGCATCCAAGTCTAGCTGTTGATATCCTTCAATAATCTCGTTGGAGCGATCGCGTAATTCACCATTAGTCATGGGAAAAGCAAAGGGGTCTCCTTTATTGGTAGTGCCTAAAATAGTTCCTCCCATCGTCAAGAGGCGATCGACCTGAGTAATATCCAAAGGAATTGCTTCAGGAGGACGAGACATCAAGCCATGAGTTGCCTTGCAAATTCCTAATACCTCCCAACCGTAAATATCTACGGCACAGCGAGTTACCGCCCGAATCACCGCATTCAATCCCGCACAGTCACCACCGCTGGTCAAAATACCAATCCGTTTTCTCTCTGGCATTTCATCAAATTCAATTGATTTACTCTCTAATTTTTCCGCTTAACGGTAACCAAGGCTACAAAGTTAATAAAGTTTCTAGAAATAAGAACTCAGGATTAAAAAGAAAGTTAAAAACTGTTCCCTATATTAAGGCACTTGTAGTCGAATAAACTTTTCTTCGGGCACAAAACTACGAAATTCACCGTGATCGGCAAATATAGCCAGTATTTCCAAAGAATAATCTGGTTCAATCTGTAAATCTGCCCAGGGAACGGCTATTTCTAAACATTGATTAAAAGCTGCCTCGGCACGACAGGCACGAATATGCCATTGACCATGAGTATCAGACTCTTGTAGCCAGACTGTTTCAGTAACTAAGTTAATACCTAAATGATGATGAAAATAATAGTTGAGGGGTGCTTCATCGGGCAAATTAGCAATCGGCGCAGGACTATTATGATTAGTAACGCCAGGATAATACCAAAGCAGATGAAGTTCTCCTGGAAGATCTTTGCCTGGTTCAACTCCTGCTTTGAAGTCTAGGCGGAGATAAAAATTAAGGTGGTCTAAACCATAAAATAATCGCTGTACTGTACTGCTGCGGTGCATTGTTCCCCTTGCACCACCAACTTCGATTCGACCTGCACGATCCCAATCCTGTTCATCACCAATACCATTAATAATCGGATGAATGAAGCTTTGAGGAGGGCGATCGCCTTTGATCTCATGCTTGTCTACAGGTTGATAGACATTACTTGGTACAGCCTCGTTTAAGGCGTGGTAAACCGCAGCAATATGCTCACGAAATAAGCGATCGAACATTTCATCCTGATTGGAAGAGTGTCCTTCGCCAAACCACCAAAACCAATCCGAACCCTCCGCAGCATATAAGGCTTCCCAAACTTTGGGATTAGCTTCTTCTGTCGCCTCTGGATGCCTCGCTAAAGTTTCTCTGGCTGCTGTTAATAGATCCCAAGCGCGATTTTTCACAGGATCGCCAATCCAGGTAGTAAAGCTACCGTCTACCCAAGAGCCACTGTGTAACTGTTGAGCAGGAATTGTCTCTGTCGGGGGAAACTGTTTAATAAACTCTTTGACAGTGACTAGCTTGATATCTTCGTCACGGCTTAATCTCTCATATAAGGCTTCAAGAAAAGGTAAACCATCATGGGGATAGTATTCCCAGCAGTTTTCGCCATCCAAGGCAATAGTTACCAGCCAAGGTTTTTGCAAAGCAGTATCGGGATTATACTGATGAGATTTTAAAGAACGAGCGATCGCTTCTAAATGCCCAATCAAATCCGTAGCAGCATGACGAGGACTCATGCCGCTGTAAGTAAAGCCAATCAAATCCGACAGACGATGATCGCGGAAAACAATCGCCAAATCGCCATGTTCAGTTTCCAGACGATAAGGACGATAAAGTAATTCTGGCTCAAAAACATTACCCGCCTCATCACGATGGAAGAAATGCTTAATGCTCCAGCCTAATACTGCTTCGTCAGAACAAATCCATTTAAAACCCTGCTGGGTGATATAGGGTAAAATTGTTGGGCTAACCGACTGTTCCGAAGGCCACAAACCATAAGGCTCTTGCTCAAAACGGTCTAAATACATTTCCCAGGCAATACTGAGGTGACGGGGAATATCTTCTGACCACTGAAAACGACTCTGAGGTAAAGACATATTCGGCACAGCTACTCGCCCAGCATTCGTATCTGCCAATAAAGGTAAAATCGGGTGGGTATAGGGAGTAGTCATAATTTCCAACTGTCCGAGATCCTGCATTTTCTTATGCTGGGGAATAATCCGCTGAATAATTTCTCGTTGTTTGGAATATATTCTCTGGCGATCGCTCAAAGTAAAATTTTTACCCTGCTTGAGCCATCCTGCAATCTCGGCATCATCCCAAAACAAAGGATCGATCCAGGCTAAATTATGCCAAGCTAATAAATCGCTGTAGTCTTGATGCGTCCAATTCTTTAAACACCAGGCAGCACCTTTATCCTGTTGCTGATGATACAGTTGGGCATAACGAGGATGGGGTTCTACTAGGGTATGAAAATAACCATCAAAGAAGTGCTTAATAATATACTGCTTATCTTTTGGCTTCAGTTGTGCTTCAGGAGTCAAAGCCAGAGCCAAATAAGGGTCGATCGCCTCGCCCTCGGCGTAGTCTTCAAGCTGCAACATCAAAGATGGCACAAGATTTACCGTCTGATGCAGCTTAGGATAACGCTCCAGCATCAAAACTAGATCTAAATAATCCTTTGTCCCGTGTAACCTAACCCAAGGTAAACGATACTGTCCCCAAGCATCCGAGTCTGCTTCACGAGACTTATATAGGGGTTGATGTTGATGCCAAACAAAAGCTACGTAAAGGGGATGAGACATAAATCAATCGGCGATTAGCGAAGTAAAAAATAGGTGCTGTATTAAGGTCAAATGTTAGTGAGCGACATACATACAGAATACATACAGAAAAACAGAACAGCCACCCGCAGATAAACACTTACTTCAAATCAAAAAACTATTTGATGAGTATGCACCACTCCAGATTAATATAGATCTTTATTCTTAACCATAATTCTTAAGACAAAAGAAAAAACTGGGAGCAATATCTGAATTAGATTAAGTTTGAGCCTCAGGTATTGGGGATAATTACATCGATATTTAGGAAGGGATCGAGACTATTTGAGAAAAAAACTATTTCGCCTGTAAGCAAACAAATTTAAGCTACATTGTGGCATGAGATATTGTTTAATAGGGTTTAATAGGTAGAAACTATTTATCAGCCAGCAAACAATAGTTAAATTTGATGCAACTAATCACAGGAAAAACTAAACTGCTTGGGATTATCGGCGATCCTGTAGAACATTCCTTATCTCCAGTAATGCACAATGCAGCGATCGCGCGTTTAGGACTGGACTATATCTACGTACCTTTTCCAGTTAAGCAGGGAGACTTAGCTCAAGCGATCGCTGGTTTCACTGCCGTCGATTTAGTTGGATTTAGCATCACTATTCCTCATAAACAAGAGATAATTCCTCTGCTGAGCGAAATTTCCGCTGATGCAGCTAATATTGGTGCGGTTAATACCGTCTGGCGTACTGCCTCTGGTTGGAAAGGTACAAACACTGATGCGGTCGGTTTTATTGCTCCTTTAAAAACTATGACCCACGACTGGACACAGATGACTCCTGTGATTTTGGGTAACGGTGGTGCAGCTAGAGCAGTAATTGCTGGTTTGACTAACCTGGGCTGCCAAGAGATTCATATTGTTGGACGTAATCCCGATAAGTTAGCGCGATTTTATCAAAGTTGGTCACACGCGCCAAATATTACTTCAAGACTGAAAATACATAACTGGGATAATTTAACTAGCTTAATTGCTGCTGCGGATTTACTGGTTAATACAACTCCCGTAGGAATGTCACCTCATGTAGATGCTTCTCCTGTCGAGGAATCATTGATGCAGAAACTTAAATCAAATGCGATCGCCTACGACTTAATTTATACTCCTAACCCGACACAGTTTCTTAAACTAGCTCAAGCTCAAGGAGCAACGGCGATCGACGGTCTAGAAATGCTGGTGCAACAGGGAGTAGCTGCTCTCAAAATTTGGCTACAGCAACCAGTCCCTGTAGAAGTGATGCGAAATTCCCTAAAAAACTGTTTATAAAGTAAATATAAAAAATCTTTTTTAAGAGCGATCAAAGTTGAGATTTAAGCGATCGCTGCTCTATAGTTAAATAACCGAAATTTTTTAAGGATTGAGAGGACTTATAACCCCTCTACCGCCTCGATTTAACACATGAGTATAATGTTTGAGACGAATGACATCGCTAACCTGTTCAAGCAGTTTTTTAGTCGGTTTTTCCACAGAATGATATTCAGAAAAAGTCGCGATATTATACTTATTTGACATGATATCCTGAAAAAGTCGCGATATCACCGTCGAATATACCGAAAGTTTCGTGATATCATTCCATACGAAGTAGATATACGGAAAAATTCTTTAATTTATCCCCTACAGGGTAGATATTCAGAAAGTTTCCGCATAATAAATAGTTAGGCGTCACAACAATGAAGGCAGTCATTTTTGACATTGATGGAACGCTTCTGCAATCCGACGCGAATGACGACGCGTTGTACTTGGCAGCAGTCCGCGATGTACTTGGCAGTGTTAACTTGCGTCCGACTTGGAGTATGTACACCCAATTCACTGCTGCTGGGATATTGGCCGAGATTCTTAATGACAACTCTATAGACGCAACGATAGACACAGTAGCGGCAGTTCGAGACCGGTTTGTTGCCAGCGTTCGTCATCATGTTTTTGACCACGGACCGTTTGCAGAGATTCCGGGTGCCAAGGCCTTTGTGGAGGGTCTGCACGATTCACCCACACATCGGATTGCGTACGCTACAGGAGGCTGGCGCGGATCGGCGCTACTAAAGCTATCGATGTCGGGCTTTCCTGTGACAGGCGTTCCGTTGGCTACGTCCGATGACCATTTCCAGAGGCAGGAAATAATGCTTTACGCGCTGCGACAACTCAATGGCGTCTTTTCCACCATTACTTACTATGGGGACGGCCATTGGGATGCCGCCGCTGCAAAGGCGCTTGGGTGGAACTTTGTTCCCGTTGGAAGAAAACTCAATGGGCTAACTAGATTTGACTCAGGTGCCGCCTAACATGTCGGTCACCTCTACGTTATGCTGATTGCGCCTGATGTTGCAGAAAGCGATACTGTTAGATAATGAAAAATATCACATATGCTTCAACTGAAGATGCAGCAGCCATTCTCGAACTGCAAAAGTTGGCATATCAGAGTGAAGCAAAGCTGTACAAGGACTTTAGTATTCCACCGCTGATTCAAACGATGGAAGAATTAGAGGTTAACTTCACTGGTAAAGTTTTCTTGAAGGCTCAAGTTGAGAGCAAGATTATTGGTTCAGTCAGAGGTTATCAAGCAGGAAATACTTGCTATATTGAGCGGCTAATTGTTCATCCCAATCATCAAGGACAAGGCATCGGCACGGCGTTAATCAAGTCGTTTGAGTCATGTTTCGGTCAAGTGCAACGGTTTGAACTGTTCACGGGAACCAAGAGCGATCGCAATATTCATCTTTATGAGCGGCTTGGGTATAGGATATTCAAGAATGCGGAGATAAATAAAAATTTGTCGTTCGTGTTCATGGAGAAACACAAGTGAAAGAATCTAATCAGCCGCATACAAGCCCGTTGCACACCGACCGCCACAAGTTTATTATTGTGATGCAGAGGCTACTGGCGGCGGGTGAACGGGGGCGTTAATGTCTATTTTATAAACACTTTCTAAAATAATGGTTCGGACAAAATTTGAATGATTTCAAAGGCTGAAAGGCTATAGAATTCGTATCTATCGTTAGCGAACATAATAAAAAAAGCCGAATTTTGATAACCCTTGTTCTGTAAGCCTTATAAGTTCGTTAAAAAAACTGTCCGAACCATTACAAAAGATATATTTGGGACTTTGACATTAAGCATTGAGCATTTTAGAATACCTTATCCTTATCCCTCATACCTTTATTCACCCTATCCCTGGAATAAACTTTAATTTCTGAGTCGCTTTATCGGCAACTTGAGAATAACTCAATTCGCCACAAAGAATTTTACCCATCAACTGACCCGCAGCAGGACGTTTAACCCCTACTTTATAGGCAATTTTAGGTGCTTTATAGAACAAACCTGCCAGGAAGTCAGCTTTAGCTAAATTCGTTCCCCATTCCTGATTTATCGACTCTGTGTAGTCGGCTAAGGCATTAGCTTCTCCCTTGAGCGCGCCGATAACTGCTCCTGCTGCCTTTACTCCTGTAAACATAGCTGGTCGAATGCCTTCCCCAATCAAAGGATCGACTATTCCTGCTGCCTCTCCCGCTAATAAAGCGCGATCGCTGTGTAGGGTGCGATTTTCATGCCATAGATTTAAAGGATGTTCTTGGTATTCTCCTTGACTGGCATATAAATTAAATAATTCTGCATACTTAGTTAACTGTTTTTTTAGCTCATCAGTCTTCCCTTGAGGATTACGTACATAAGCAGCACTAAACGAATAGCCGTCAGCTTTAGGAAAACACCACATAAAACCGTTCTTTAAAGACCCAAAGTCAAAAAATGCCGTTACTTTACGGCGATCGCTCACTGCTCCTGGTACTTGTAAACTAGCTCCTGCAATAGTTGAAGTGTTACTCATGTCCAATAGCTTCGCTACGGTGCTATTAGCTCCATCTGCTGCAATCAAATACTTGCCTTCAAACGTTCCTGCACTAGTCTGAATTTGCCAAGTATCACCCTGTAAAATAGCTCCTTTAACCTCCACTCCGCTTTTGAATTCTGCTCCTTGACCTATAGCTTGCTCGATCAAAAAATTATCAAACTGCTCGCGCTGTACCATCCACATTGGAGTAACATCTTTTAGCTGTACCTCAGCAGGATCGCCCATTTTAAAAGTGTATTTAACCTGGGAAACATGATTTTGCACTACAGGAGAAAAATCAAAATCAAACCATTGAGCGATCGCAGGAGAAACACCACCTCCACAGGATTTAGTACGAGGAAAATCCGCTTTGTCTACTACTAAAATTGAATGTCCTTGCTTCGCCAAATGATAAGCAGCACTACTTCCAGCAGGACCAGCACCTACGATAATACAGTCAAACATATAGCAATACCTTGTTTAATAAAGATTGTTTTAAAACCTTTAACACATTAAATCAAGCAAAACAAATGTGCAACAAACTAGTAATTAGTCATCAGTTACTAATCATCTTCCTTGCTCTGCTTCTTTTAATCTGGCTGCATTCCCGAACCTACAGGAGCGATAGATTTTAGCTGAAGCTCTGGCTTATCCTGTTGAATTTGGCGTAGGTTCCATTCGTTTTTGAACAGCAGGACTGGTCTACCCCAGTTATCTTTAACGGCGATCGCATTAAAGATTCGACCCGCTTTTTCTAAGGCTGACCAACCACCATGTACCCACCGGGCTACGCTGTAGGGTAAAGGCTCGATCGCCGTTTCTACGTTGTATTCGTTTTGCATCCGAAACTGCACTACTTCGATCTGCAACTGTCCTACGGCTGCCAAAATAGGATCGCGTTTAAATTCATCGGTAGAATACATTACCTGTACTGCACCTTCTTCCTGCAATTCTTTAATCCCTTTTTGAAACTGCTTGAATTTAGAGGGGTTAGGATTTTTGAGATAAGCAAAAATTTCAGGCGAAAAACAGGGAATACCCTCGTATTCTATTTTTTTACCGTTGTAAATCGTATCGCCGATCGCAAATACTCCAGGATTATTTAAACCAATAATATCCCCTGGAAAAGCTTCATCAAGAGATTCTCTACCCTGAGCAAATAGCTTTTGAGGACGAGACAAGCGCACAGTTTTACCAGTACGAGCGTGTTGCACCGTCATATCTTTTTCAAACTTCCCCGTACAGACGCGCACAAACGCCACGCGATCGCGATGTTTAGGATCCATGTTTGCCTGTAGTTTAAAGACAAACCCCGTAAATTCCTCATAAGTAGGCTCAATTACGCCAATAGAAGAATTGTGAGATTCAGGTTTTTGTGCATATTCTAAAAAGGCTTTAAGAAATAGCTCTACTCCAAAGTTGGTCATGGCGCTGCCAAAGAAAATCGGGGTCATTTTCCCTGCGTGAACCTGTTCTAGGTCAAATTCTGCTCCAATCTCATCAAGGATTTCTAATTCTTCTTTTAGCTGAAAATAAAGCTCTTGTTCGAGATATTCTTCAAGGCGAGGATCGCCTAGTTCGATTACCGTATCTTGGGCTGCCTTACTGCCGTGAGAACGACGTTCAAATAGGTGAATTTTACGTTCGCGACGGTCAAATACGCCTTTAAAGCGATCGCCCATACCGATCGGCCAATTGACTGCATAAGTCTGTAAGCCCAATTCCTGCTCGATTTCATCAATGAGTTCAAAAGCATCTCTTCCTGGGCGATCGAGCTTATTAACAAAGGTAAAAATGGGGAGCGATCGCAGTTGGCAGACTTCAAACAATTTACGAGTCTGTGGCTCAAGTCCCTTAGCGGCATCAATCAGCATCACCGAATTATCCGCAGCAGCCAAGGTACGATAAGTATCTTCACTGAAATCTTGGTGTCCAGGAGTATCTAAAAGATTAATCTGAAAATTGTCATAAATAAACTGCAATACTGTAGAGGTAATCGAAATTCCCCGCTGCTGTTCCATTTCCATCCAGTCGGAAGTAACCTTACGCTGTTCTCGACGGGCTTTAACCGCACCCGCTTCGTGAATTGCACCCCCATAAAGCAAGAGCTTTTCTGTTAGGGTGGTTTTTCCTGCGTCGGGGTGGGAAATAATAGCAAAATTACGGCGACTAGATACAGCCTGTTCGATTTCAGTCTGGAGTTCTGCGGGCATGGAATACTTTTAGCGTCAATTGTTAAAGATATTATATCGCTTGTCAAGATCCATAATATTTATCAAAGACGAAGCAAGTAAAATTCTTACATCATGGCATCAAAAAATTGGAGGCTCTAGCATTGTATTTATTTTATTTGAGCAGTGGCCAAAAGCGATCGCGACATCACTTTTTCTTAGTTTCTATTCATCGATACAGTGAACAATTGTCTTATCTTCGGGCATATTTTCATATTGAGACAAATCATCGGTAATTCTCCACCATTTAGCTTTTGAGCCAGTATAAATATGAAATTCTTGATATTCATCTAGTTCTCCTTCGCACCCTGCAATAGGCAAGCCGAGTAAATTATCTCGCCAAGGATAAATAGTGGCTAAACTCGAACCACAATTTTGGCAAAAAGTTTTAATTACATTGGGTGTAGCTTGATAACGAGCCAAATACTCTTTTCCTTGAATTAGTTCGTAGCCATCTTGTTTAACTACCATACGACTTCTAAAGGCTGCGCCATGCCACTTGCGACATTTAGAACAATGACAGTGAACTAAGTTACCAGTTGCACCCTGATATTCGTAGCGAATTTTGCCACATAAACATTCCCCTTTGAGATGAGCCAAGTTTTCCCTCTATGATTAATCAAAAAAATATATCACTCACCATTTCTTACCGATCGCCGATAAGTTTTAGGATGAGAGTTAGTCCAAAATTATCACACAAGTATTTAGAGGAGATAAGCAATGCGAATTTTAATGATGGGGGGGACTCGCTTTATTGGAGTTTACCTGACTAAAATTTTACTTGAGCAAGGACATGAGGTTGTACTATTTAATCGGGGTAATCATCCCGCGCCAGTAGAGGGAGTAAAGCAGATTAAAGGCGATCGCCAGGATGCAAGCCAGCTAAAAGAAAAGCTAGCAGGGGAAAGCTTTGATGCGATCTTTGATAATAATGGACGGGAATTAAGCGATACTCAACCTTTAGTCGAAATTTTTAACGCTAAGGTCAAGCATTTTGTTTATGTAAGTTCTGTTGGAGTATACGCTAAATCATCTCAAATGCCACATATTGAAGGCGATCCTGTAGATCCCAACAGTCGCCACAAAGGCAAGCATCATACGGAAGCTTATTTAGCTGAGTCGGGTATTCCCTGGACTTCTATTCGCCCAGTGTATATTTATGGACCTCAAAACTACAACGATTTAGAAGCCTGGTTCTTCGATCGCATTGTACGCGATCGCCCAATCCCTATTCCAGGTAACGGAATGTATATTACCCAGTTTGGTCATATTCAAGATTTAGCTTTGGCAATGGCTAGCGTTTTAGATAATCAAACTGCTATTGGTAAAATCTATAATATTTCAGGCGATCGCTACGTCACTTTCGACGGGTTAGCTTATGCTTGTGCTGAAGCTGCGGGTAAATCATCTGAAGTGAAGCTAGTTCATTACGATCCTGCTAAATTTGACTTTGGTAAACGCAAGGCTTTTCCGATACGTCAACAGCACTTCTTTGCAGATATACATCAGGCGAAAACTGATTTGGATTGGCAACCGAAGTATGATTTAGTTTCGGGTTTGAAAGACTCTTTCCAAAATGACTATCTCGCCTCGGCAAGAGATCACTCAAAAATAGATTTTTTGTTGGATGAAGAAATATTAGGCAAAATATAAATCCAGCCAGAGATTAAGCTAAATGCGACTGCTAGCCAAAACAAAACGGTGCTGGGAAGATCCCACTGTGAAGAGAGGGGAGCAATTAAAAAAGCGATCGCAATAATTTGCATTACGGTTTTAAGCTTTCCCCAAATATTTGCCCCTGAAATGCTGCTGTTTCCTGTAAGTTTGGGGTTGACGCGCCATCCTGCGATCGCTAATTCTCTGGCTAGAATTAGAAATACCCCCCAAGCAGGGACTAGCTGAAGTTCAATTAAAGCTAACAATGTACCCAATACTAAAAGCTTATCTACAAGTGGATCGAGGAATTTACCTAATTCTGTCACTTGGTTTAATTGACGAGCCAGATAGCCATCTACCCAGTCTGTCCCTGCTGCGACCACAAAAATCCCCACACAGAGCCAACGATTGTCTGGTGTGGGGGAGTGAAGCAAGTAAAGAATAAATGGCAGTCCGATTAGACGAGATAAAGTAATCCAAGTAGGAAGATTCATAAAACATCTTGATATTAATTTGTAAAACCTGGAAGATTAATCACAGTGTTTTCAAATTCTAGCTTCAACAAGCTCCTTTACGAATTAAAACTACAGCAACGGTACGTATAATTAAATTGATGTCGTAGAGCAAAGACCATCTTTTTTGATAATTAAGATCCATACGCACAATATCCTCAAAGTCTAATACTGCTGAGCGACCTTTGACCTGCCATTCACCCGTAATACCAGGCTTTACTTTCAAACGTTTAAAATGATGATCTTCATACATGGCAACTTCTTCAATAGTTGGTGGACGAGTACCGACTAAGCTCATATCACCTTGAAGAACGTTCCAAAATTGGGGGAATTCATCTAAGCTTGTACGGCGTAAAAAACGACCAACTTTGGTAATGCGCGGATCGTTTTCGTTTTTAAAAATTTGTCCTTTGGCCTGATTTTTTACTAAATGCTGTTTTCGATCTGCATTAACAATCATCGAGCGAAACTTCCAAATCTTAAACGGCTTTCCCTCAAAACCACAACGAACTTGACTGTAAAAAATACTACCAGGATTATCGAGCTGCATGGCGATCGCCACAGGTATGGCAACAATTCCTGTAATAACCAGACCAATAATTGCGCCGAATATATCTAATATTCGTTTAGCTTTGCTATCTATTGATGGATGAACTTGAGATTCAGTACGGAAAGGCAGAACTCTCATATCACGAGGATGCAAATTGGCAGGATAAGTCATAAAAAAGAATTTAATAGCTAGATTTTATAATTAATACTGTTTTATTATGTTCTTTCTGTAATACTATTTGGTTGGACTTCTCTATTGCCACAAATCAAGGTTCTCTTTACTGAATCTTTAACAAAAAATTGTTGATTTTAAAGATTGTATGTAATTTAATTGTTTTGCAGCTTAGTTATGTAATCAAAACAATTAAAATTCTGTTGAGCGAGTGCTAGCTCGGATTAGCTGTAATTAATTTCATTAAGTTTTAGAACTATTTTAAATAGTTATTTCGCATTAAAAAGCACATTACACAACTTCCTTTTTTGCGCTAACGAAGTTAGAAAAAAAAATTTATCAATAATCCTACAAAAAGCCTCGTTTCTTTTGATTGCTTGCTATAAATTCAATTATTTTTTTTTTTTTAATGATACAAAGGATATATTTACAGCGAACTTAAGATCGACTTCTCCATGGAAGACCAATCTCGTTATCTAGAGTCCAATATTAATCATGAAGAACTAATTCAATTAGTTCCGTTTATGTCTGATTTACCAGAAGATAGTATTCATAAAATAGCGACTCATTTTGTGACCATCTCTCATCCGCCAAATCAAGTATTGCTTTTAGAAAATGATTGGGGTGGCTCAGTGTATTTTATTTTAGAAGGATGGGTAAAAATTCGTACCTACAACCTAGATGGCAAAGAAATTACTCTTAATATCTTGGGTAGAGGCGAAATTTTTGGTGAGATGGCAGCAATGGATAAAATGCCGCGTTCAACAGATGCTATTACCTTAACCAAAACTTTAATTGGTAGAATACCAGCAGAAGATTTTGTTAATCTGATTAATACTGAACCCATGGCAGGAGTTCGTTTGGTTCAATTAATGGCAAAGCGATTACGCCAAGTCAACCGACGACTTCAATTACGAGAAGCTAGCAGTATTTCAAGAGTTGCTGATGCTATCTTGTTTTTAGTAGAGGGACAGGGAACAGAAGGCGAAAAAGGCACAGAAATTCCCAATTTACCTCATCGAGAAATAAGTAGTTTAAGTGGATTAGCGAGGGAAACTGTTACCAGAGTATTGACTAAACTAGAAAAGAAAGGTTTGATTCAAAGAAACGCAGATTCAATGCGTATACCCGATCTTCCTGCTTTAGAAGACACAATTTGTTAATATATTCAAACTAACTACAGCGATATTACACTCGTCTCTCATATTAGTATCAGATTAGTATCAGACCTATCAAATATCTTTATTGGTTTAACTAATTAAATAACCCTATGTCTACAGAAGACCATAAACGATCATTATCTGACGCTATTAATCAGGCTGATGAGAACGAGATTAACTGGGTCGATGGAGATTCTGAGCCGATAATTCAAGCTTACACAGCATCCTCCTCCAAAAAAACGAACGAACAGACTAAGACTGCTACTAATACGATAGTAATGGTAGAAACTGCTTTTTTAGCTAGCGCTGCTAGTCTGGTATGGCTAATTAATTATTACTTCCCTCTGGGACCGGTTTTAAAAGTTTTCTTTCCCATTCCCATTGCGCTTATTTATTTGAGGCGAGGTAATCGTGCTTCTTGGATGGCAGCAATTGTGTCCGGATTACTGTTGCTAGTTTTAATGGGACCTACTCGAAGCGTTATCTTTCTGATGCCTTACGGATTTATGGGAGTACTGCTAGGGGCTTGTTGGCAGCGTAAAGTAAGCTGGCTATTTTCAATTGGCTTGGGTGCTGGTATTGGCTCATTGGGACTATTTTTTCGTTTTTGGCTGACTTCTATTTTGGTTGGAGAAAACCTTTGGATCTACGCGATTACTCAAATTACCCAGCTGCTAGACTGGATTTTCTTCAAGTTAGGTATCTTGGCACAGCCAGATTTTGCCTTGATTCAAACTCTGGCTATAGGATCGATTATTGTCCAGAATTTAGTTTATCTATTTGCAGTACATTTAGTGGCTTTGATGTTGCTAGATCGTTTAAATAATCCTATTTCTCGTCCTCCTGAATGGGTTAGAGTTTTATTAGACTATTAGACGATAGATCATGATGATAATAAATCTGAGAGCTAAGCGTTGAACCAACCTTTAATGTAAGGACAAATAGCTAAGAGCTAAAAAGCAATAATTTGTGCTTTTAGGGTAAAACAAATACATCTTAAAAGATTTTAAAAGCGATCGCCGACTGTAAAAATAAACTTAGTATTTCCTTGATCATTAAGGGCAAATTCTGTCCGCACAGCACCAATAGGAGTTAAGGCACGTAAGCCTAGACCATAGCCTAGGCCATCTCCTGAGCGATCTCGAACAATAGCAGGCTGACCAATTACCGCATCAGCAGAACCTAAATCGGTAGCATAGTCAATAAATAATGTCCCTCCTACATCAATATCATTATTGAACAGGTTAAAACCAAAAATAGGATAGCGATATTCAGCAGTAGCCTGAATAAAACTCCGAGAGGTACTAATTTTGGCAGTGTCATAACCTCGCACTGAACTAGAACCGCCTAAAATAAAAGCATCGTAGGGAATTGCATCCCCTAAAATAGTTCCTCCCTGAACATTGAGAACCAAGGTTTTTGCCCCTTTAGCAAAGCCAAATAAGGGAAGAGGAATGTATTGAGTATAGTTAGCAGCTAGACGATTGGCTAAAATGTCAGCTTCGCCGATCGGAAAATATTGATCGCTACCAAACTCCAGCTTGTAGCCACGAGTAGGATTTCTGGGATTGTTTTGCCGATTCAATACCGCAGCAAAATTTAACGTCAGCAAATCATCTCCATCATCATCTACCATCAAACGATTACCTAATTCATCTCGCGGTTCAGTATTGTCAGAAAACGCTCCATCTCTGACGGCTACTCGTTGATAAGAAACGCCGATCGCACCTTGAAAATCTTTTCCTAGTGGTTGAAAATACTCTACTCCACCGCCGAGACGATGTATCCAAGGATCGTCATCATCAGGCAAATCTATATCGCGATCGCTCTCATCAAATTCGGGTTCTACTGCCCTGCGGCTGAATAAGTTGACTCCAATACCGCGATCGTGTTGAAAAAACTTTCTATATCCTAAATTAAGCCCAAAATTTTGCGCTCCCCCTTCTACACCTAAATCTATTTCCTGATTGTTACCGCCGAGGTTGATCAAACCTACCTGAACCCCGCCGCCAAAACCACTAGCACTATCAGATACTGCGTTGACACTAGTAGGTCTAACTGGCCCCTGGAGAGCTGTAGGAGGCGGTAAAGTTAAACCAAAGCCAAGGGAAAAATTACTGCTTTCTTGAACTGCGATCGCCATTACCGCCTGATTGTCTGCAACTGTTTCTAGAGTAAGACTAGCACGCTCAATAATCGCTAAATCTAAAACTCCCTCTAAACCTTCTTTGGCTAACCGAGCATCATAATTATCTCCAGGTTGGAGAGCAAATTCTCTGGTAATCACGTCAGGATTAGTTTTGCCTGTAGTCAGATTGCCATTCTCATCCACATAGCGCACCACAACATCGGTAATGGTAGTTTTGTTATTTCCCACAGGAACAACAGCTTCCGAACGAACTTTTTGCCCTGAAAATACGGGAGGGCGCGATCGCTCTTTCTGCTTAGGTTTATTTGATTCAACTATATTAGATGCTGATTGAGCCACAACACTGCTGGCTGCGAATACTGTGCTAAAACTCATCAAAACCGAGCAAATAGCCAAATACTTAATTTTTGAATTTAAAGTTGTGTTTCGAGACAAGGCAATCGATCCTTTAACTAGGTGAAGAATTTAGCAATACCTGTATTTTCTCAGACAAGAGCGATCGTTCTTGATCTCAAGTTCTGATTATTTAGCTTTAGCCACCGCTAATTTTAGCTTTATAACCTAATTTCGTTAAAGTTTCTAATAGTTGCTGTTTATGCTCTCCCTGAATCTCTAGAGTGTTATCTTTGACCGTACCACCACTACCACATTGACTTTTTAACTTTTTCAAAAGTTTAACCAGAGTTTCAGGCTGGTGTTGAAATCCAGCGATTATAGTGACGGTTTTACCTTTACGCCCCGATCGCGTTGCCTGTATTCTCAGATCCTGTTTGTTGGGTGGTAAATCAGGAACTCCTCTAGTTAACGCTTGAGAATTATCACTGTTGCCAAATTCTTGATAAGCAATACGATTTTGATTTGATTTACGTTTTTCAGCCATGTTTTTGTTAGTTGATAGGTATAAATGTCGATTGTTGGTGTAAGTAAAAAGTTGAGAAGTAGAACTTAATTTTGTCAATCGATTTCTCATCTAGAGTTTATAGCCTCTAGCTAAAAATCATCAACTCTTCAACTCAAATCAGCACTGCCAAGATATGATGTTTGTGCAATCGAGGGAATACCAGTAAATATCATGTCCGTAAGTAACGAACCTCCAGAAATTTTAGAGCAAAAGCTATCGTACAAAGGACGCAAATTTGATTATGAGGTAATTAAACTGCGTTTACCCAATGGTGTTACAGGAGAATGGGAATGTATTCGTCATCCTGGGGGAGCTTTAGCTGTTCCCGTAACTGCTGATGGTAAGTTTGTTTTAGTCAAGCAGTATCGCTTTACTGTAGAGGGTAGATTATTAGAATTTCCAGCGGGGACGGTAGAAGCCCAGGAATCTCCCTTGGAGACAATTAAGCGAGAAATAGAGGAAGAAACGGGTTATAAAGCTAGCAAATGGCAGGATATGGGCAAATTTATCCTAGCACCAGGATATTCTGATGAATATATTTATGCTTTTTTGGCACAAGATTTAGAAAAGTTGGAAACTCCACCTGAACAAGACGAAGACGAAGATATTGAAGTGGTATTGATGAGTGAAGCAGAATTGGAGACAGCAATTCTATCAGGTGAACCGATAGACGGAAAATCGATCGCCTGTTTTTATCTAGCGCGAGCTTATTTAAAACGGTAATCGCTCACTTGTCATGGGCGATCGATTCTTTTGCTTTTTGATGCGATCGCAATTTTTAATGATCTTGCTAAGTAGTCTGGCTTTAACTATAAAGAGGGATTTTAGGGTCAAAGTCAATAATTGCTTTACGAGGCAATAGACTAGTCAAAAATTGATTTACGAGCCAATAGACTAATCAAAAATTGATTTAGATTAACTTTCAATTGCTGGCTACCATTGCTGTAAGGTTGAGGTAAAAATACATCTCCCGCCACAATAAAAACAATTGCAACTGTTAGACAAAACTCGACGAATAATTTCCAACGCATTGTTACTAAACCAAGTTTTAAAATTAGTTGACCCTAACTAATGTCTTCAGCATTAACTTCCGCTCGAAATAATTTAGTCGCTCGGTTAAAGTATAAAGACTTAATAGATTAAGGCTTGTATTAAACTCAGTCTAATCACGCTAAATAAAAACTACTTCAGTATTCATACCAGAATCTAAGACCTATAAAACAGCAATCCTCGGAGTTTTCTCTAAAAAAACCGCTTCTAGAATTAACTAGAAACGGCAAAGTAATTGTTTAATGAAAATTAGTTAACTGCCAAAAATTAATCGCGGCTGTTCATAGCAATCAACAAACGGAGAATAAATACAAAGAGGTTGATATAGGTTAGATACATTGAAAGAGCAGCTGGTAAATATTGCTCATCTTTATATGTGCGAGGCAAAATATAAAAGTCAACTACTGCTACACCTGCAAAGAGGGCAACCCCAACTCCAGAAATAGCAACTTCTAACCAGCTAGGAGTGTAAACTCCAAAGACAGAAAATAGTAATTGTCCTACCAAGACAACTAATAAGGCTGTAACCCCAAGACGCACCGTCTGCGCTAAAGCCAACCCATCTTCATCCGATAGATTAGAGCCAATTTTGCGTCCTGCGATAAAAGTGACACCGCAACCAAGTGCTGCAATACCAACTCCCTGAATACCCACTCCAGAATTACTTAAAGCTAGATAAACGATACCGCTAAGAGTATAGCCAGACAAGAGGCTGTAGAGAGCAAGCAAAGGTAAAGCGGTGCTATTATTTCCCTGTTGAGCAACTCCACGAGCTACAAAAAAGAGAACTAATTCGGCAATGATTGCCCCAATAAAGGTGGGCATAAATAAATCAGGACGAGAGGCAATTACACCCAAACCGCCATAAGTTCCTAAAGCGGTTAAGACTAACCCCCCACCTAAATAAGGAAGTGCATTGGTAATGACATTTGGACCGAGGACTGACTGTCCTTGAACCTCCTGCATTGCTTTTTTAAAGTTACTAGTATTACTCATAATTGTGACTGAAATCTATATTGATAGTTTAAACTTACTTATTGCCTGCTTGTTTATTTTGATTTTAATTCAGATAACAATCTTAAAGTGGTGTCGGATTACCGAATATTACAGGCGAGATTTTTTGCTCAAGGCGATCGCTCTAATTAATCATCAATCGTGAATTCACGTTGCAAGAATTCAGATCGGCTCTATTCTCATTCAATCAAAAAAGCTATCCCATATTGGATGAGATAGCTTTTGATTCCAAGCAATTAGCTACTAACTGATAGCTTGAAAATTAATAATCAAAATCACCGCCACCGCCAGCAGCAGCAGCACCTTTATTTTTCTCGGGTTTGTCAACCACAATACATTCAGTAGTTAATACCATTCCCGCGATCGATGCAGCGTTTTGCAGTGCAGAACGAGTTACTTTGGCCGGGTCAACAATACCAGCCTCAAACATATCGACATATTCATTCGTAGCAGCGTTAAAGCCAATGTTAAAGTCTTTTTCTTTAACTCTTTCGGCAACTACAGCACCGTTTTGACCTGCATTTTCGGCAATTCTTCTCAAAGGAGCAGTCAAAGCACGAGCCACAATAGTTGCACCAGTTAGGGCTTCATCTTTGAGGTTGGCACTTGCCCACTCTTCTAAGCCGGGAGCCAGGTGAGCTAAAGTAGTACCGCCACCAGGAACAATACCTTCTTCAACCGCTGCTTTAGTTGCGTTAATCGCATCTTCAAGACGCAATTTACGGTCTTTCATTTCGGTTTCAGTCGCAGCACCAACTTTGATTACCGCTACACCACCAGAAAGTTTAGCCAAACGCTCCTGTAGTTTTTCTTGGTCATAAGAAGAATCGCTTGCTTCTATTTGACGGCGAATTTGCTGACAGCGACTTTTAACCCCTGCTTCATTACCTTCGGCAACAATAGTCGTGCTGTCTTTGGTAATGTTGATCCGACGAGCTTTACCGAGCGTCTCGACAGTGGCAGTTTCTAATTTTAGACCTGCATCTTCAGAGATTACTTGTCCACCAGTTAATACAGCGATATCTTCTAGCATTGCTTTACGGCGATCGCCAAAACCAGGAGCTTTAATAGCTGCCACGTTTAGCACACCCCTGAGACGGTTAACCACTAAGGTAGCTAAAGCTTCTTTTTCAATGTCTTCAGCAATAATTACCAAAGGTTTTCCCTGACGAGCTACCTGTTCTAATACAGGAACTAAGTCTTGTACCAGATTGATTTTTTTATCGGTAATTAGAATTAGAGGCTCTTCTAAAGCTGCTTCCATGCGTTCGGTATCGGTCACAAAGTAAGGAGAGATATAGCCTTTATCAAAGCGCATCCCTTCGGTGATTTCTAGTTCAGTAGTCATAGACTTACCTTCTTCTAGAGAAATTACACCTTCTTTGCCGACTTTATCCATCGCCTGAGAAATCATGTTGCCGACTTCTTCATCGTTACCTGCTGAGATTGTTCCTACTTGAGCGATCGCTTTGGAATCGCCCACGGGTTGAGCCTGCTCTTTAATTTTGCCGACGAGAAACTCAATTGCTTTATCAATACCACGCTTAATGGCAATTGGGTTTGCCCCTGCTGCCACGTTACGTAAGCCTTCTTTGACAATGGCATGAGCCAAAACTGTCGCCGTGGTAGTTCCGTCTCCAGCAACATCGTTGGTCTTAGAAGCTGCTTGACGAATTAAGGATACGCCTGTATTCTCGATGTGATCTTCTAACTCGATTTCTTTGGCGATCGTTACTCCATCATTGACAATTTGGGGCGCGCCAAATTTTTTTTCCAGGACTACGTTGCGTCCTTTAGGACCAAGGGTAACGGCTACCGCTTCTGCCAATAAATCGATTCCTTTTTCTAGCGCACGACGGGCTTCGTCGTTATAGATAATAGATTTAGCCATATATTTGATTTGCCTTCGATAGAAATGAACTACGGATAGATTAAATTCTTTGTGCTGTAAAGCTTTTGTAGTGGCTACTTGTCAATAGTCACAACAAAACAATATGTAAGAGTGACCATCTAGTAATTTAATCAAAAGACAAATTAAGAGACTGCTGCCAAAATATCTTTTTCAGATAGCAAGACATAATCTTCGCCACCTAGCTTAATATCAGTTCCCGCGTATTTGGAGTAAAGAACTTTATCGCCCACTTTTACTTCTAAAGGTGTATGACCACCATCATCTTTAGGCTTACCAGGGCCAACACCTACAACTTCGCCGACTTGAGGCTTTTCTTTAGCTGCATCGGGTAATAAAATTCCACCAGCAGTTTTTTCTTCACTGGCACTGACTTTGATGAATACGCGATCGCCTAAAGGCTTTACAGTTGTAACGTTAATACTAATAGCTGCCATGCAGGATTCTCCAGATAACTAAAGACTAAATTTTGACTGCGGATAATGCTTGGATTTCCCAAGTTTATTGAATCACGCTGTTGAATAATGCTTACTGAGATGTGAAAGTTGCCAGAGGTCACAACATCGCCTGACGACGATGGACATATGGGTCTTGGTGCGGTTTACAGACAAGCCCTTTATGTTCCAATTGCTGGTCTATATAATTTAGATTAGCACTCTCACCATCCGAGTGCTAATTTAGCTAAACTACGTAACCTATGGCAACAGTCTTATTAGTGTGGTTTACCGTACAAACTCGTCTATTCATTACGTTGTAAGCACTGTAATGATTTATAAAAATTGGGGATCAAAGATGAAAAGCCAGATAATATATTGCACAAAAAATCGCCCCTCAACTTAGATTCGAATTAGGGCGATAAAAATAGCGCTCAACAAGAATTATCAAATTTCTCTTGAAAAGAAAGCTAGACAGAAAGTTCGCTTAGCTGGCGAGTCATATATTCAAAAGGCTCATCAATAAAATTAGTATTTTCAACCCCGTCGTTGCCTGCCATTTCCTTGAGCATATCTTTCATAATTTGAATTCCCACTACGGTAGGACCAATTGGCACTCCTAAGGAGTTGTATGTCTCGCGCAAACCCTGTAATACTCTTTCATCTAAAACGTCCATGCTTCCCGCAACTAAAGCATAGGTAGCATAGCGTAGATAGTAGTCCATATCACGTAAGCAAGCAGAGTAGCGACGGGTGGTATAGGCGTTACCTCCAGGACTGATTAGTTCTGGCACTTCTTCAAATAGTCTAATCCCTGCATCTCGTACGATTGTGGCAGCATTCCCGCTAACTATAGTTGCCACAGCGACTCTGGCAGTACCAGAGGTAAAATAGTCTTTGAGACTATCGATCGCATTACGGTCTAGATAACGACCGGCAATATCGTAATTTCTGATTAAATTGGTAACTGCGTCTCGCATCTTCCCTTATTTCTCCCAACAGCAATTTATTTAATTTATTTAATTTGGCTGATAATAACAGCCTTATTCTTTCAGCTATGTCTTAAGCTACTTTTATTAATAATCCCACAAGTTGTAGCGACGACTACGGTTCACTTTAAATTTTGACATCTTAGTTTTTAATTCGCTCTACACCTAAGCAAATTTAAAACAAAGCTTAACTTTAATCTATATATCAATAGCTTTGAAACAATTACTTACCTTGCTTTTGATTGAGCCATGACCATCAATCTTATAAATGTGAAGCGAAAATGTGGTTAATACCGAGTCGAAATTGCCAATAAATTTTCACATCAGTATTTATGGCGTGGTTTGTCATGTAAAAATCTAAGAAAATTATTTTGACTAAAGATTTAAAAGTGGAGGATTTTTAGCCAATTAAAAATTAAAACAATTTTGTTACGTATGTTACATTTTCCTAGATTGCTAACAAGTAGGATCAATTGAACTAAACATATTTTGCAAGAAGAATACAACTGTCATGGGATACGAATCTCGCACACAAGCAATCTACCAAATTACTGACCGCGAACCAATTCCTGTCGGACCTCCATCACGTTTAGAAGATCTTTGGGCAGCAGACGTTTTTAGCTTGAGCAAAATGAAGCAATGTTTGCCGAAGGCCGTGTTCAAATCTTTAAAAAAAACTATTGAAGCAGGAGAACAACTAGACGTTTCCATTGCCGATACCGTGGCATCAGCGATGAAAGATTGGGCAATTTCTAAAGGCGCTTCTTACTATGCTCACGTCTTTTATCCCATGACTAATGCCACTGCCGAAAAGCACGATGGTTTTATCTCCACTCAAAGCGATGGCAGCGCGATCTCTGAATTTGCAGGTAAGCTATTGGTGCAGGGTGAGCCTGATGGTTCATCTTTTCCCAGCGGTGGTATTCGCTCTACTTTTGAAGCCAGAGGATATACAGCTTGGGATGTAACCAGTCCCGCTTACCTCATGGAAACAGATAACGGTGTAACTCTTTGTATTCCCACTGTGTTTGTTTCTTGGACAGGAGAAGCTTTAGATAAAAAGACTCCTTTATTGCGCTCAATTGGGGCAATGAACAGGGCAGCAACTAGAGTGCTAAAGCTCTTGGGTTATGATGATGTTGCTCCAGTGAATTCTAGCTGTGGTGCAGAACAAGAATACTTTTTGGTAGATGCTTTATTTGCTAACAGTCGTCCCGATTTATTATTAGCTGGCAGAACTTTATTCGGCAAGCCTCCTGCAAAAGGTCAACAGCTTGACGATCATTACTTTGGAGCGATCCCCGAGCGCGTCCAGGTCTTCATGCAGGACGTAGAAAAGAAAATGTATCGTTTGGGCATTCCCGCCAAAACTAGACATAACGAGGTAGCTCCTGGGCAATTTGAAATTGCTCCCTATTTTGAAGCAGCTAACGTAGCTTCTGACCATCAGCAGCTAACTATGACTTTATTGCGTCAGACTGCTAAGAAACATGGTTTTGTGTGTTTGCTTCACGAAAAGCCTTTCGCGGGCATCAACGGCTCTGGTAAGCACGTTAATTGGTCTGTGGGTAATGCTACTCAGGGAAACTTATTAGATCCTGGCGATTCTCCCCATGAAAACGCACAGTTTTTGATCTTCTGCGCTGCGGTAATTCGCGGGGTACACATGTATGGACCTTTGATGCGGGCAGTAATTGCTAATGCCAGCAACGATCACCGTTTAGGAGCTAACGAAGCGCCTCCTGCTATTATGTCGGTTTATTTGGGTTCTCAATTAGAAGAACTATTTAACCAAATTGCTACGGGAGAGATTAGCGATCAGTACAGCCATAGCGGAAAATTGGAGTTGGAGATCGATACTTTACCTCCTTTAGCTAAAGATGCAGGCGATCGCAATAGAACTTCTCCCTTTGCTTTTACTGGCAACCGCTTTGAATTTCGCGCTGTAGGTTCTAGTCAGTCGGTTTCGGGCCCATTGATTGCGCTAAACACAATGCTGGCAGATTCTTTGGCTTTTGTTGGCGATCTTCTAGAAGGTGAGTTGAGTAAAGGTACAGAGCTAAACCCAGCAATAGTTACCGTGATCAAAGAAGTAATGCAGAAACACGGTGTGGTCATTTTTGGGGGCGATAATTACTCTGAAGAATGGCATAAAATAGCAGTAGAAGAGAGAGGTTTGGCTAACTTGCCTACTAGTGCTGATGCTTTACCAGTATTAACCGAGAAATATGTCGAAGAACTTTTTGCCAAGACTGGTGTACTTTCTGCCAAGGAGTTAGAAAGTCGTTATGAAGTGTATGCCGAACAGTACATACTCACAGTTGAGGTAGAAGCCAAGTTGGTAGTAGATATGGCAAAAACAGCAATTTATCCCGCTGCTATGCGACATTTAGCTGATATTGCTACTACTGTTGGTGGTTTGGAAGAGATGGGCATTAGTCTTGACAAGGATAATATCAAGACAGTTGCAGAGTTAACTAACTCGATGATGACTAAAGTGTCTAAATTAGGTTCTGCTTTAACAAAAGAAGACTTTAGCAGTACCGAGGAACATATGAAATATTTTGCTACTACAATTCGCCCGATGATGGATGATGTCAGAGTAGACGTTGATGCTCTAGAGGCTGAAGTAGCCGACGATCTTTGGCCTCTACCAACCTATCAAGAAATGCTGTTCATCAAATAGAATTAGCTAGTTTTTTTAATTCCCGTAGGGTCGCTTTAGATGCGACCTTTTTTTGTGGCTATTTGTGACCGCGGAGTACCGTTCACCTTCTTGGTTCGATTCTAGTAATCTTTATCAATGCTGGATTTTGAATGCTAAAAAAAGGATTCTGGCTAAAAACTTAATTGATTTAGCGATCGCAACTTTAGCTCATGGTGCAATTTTAACAATGTAATTGTTAATTTTTATTGAAAATTGGAAATTCAATAAATATAAAAAGAACTATTATATTTCTTCATAATTATCAAAAACTGTTGCTAGTAAAACTGTTGCTAGTAAATGATCAAATCTAATTTTTATAGTTGTTACTAGCCACTTGACTAAAGAGTTGAATTGGTTTAGCTAAAATTTTATTCACCTAAGTTCAAAATATTATGTATTATCTGTAAAGATGAACTAAATAAACAGACCAATTCGATACATGAGTGACAGTTTTTGCCTTAGTTCCGTATAAAAAAGTTGCTTTAAAATTCAATTGAAATTTAATTGAATTTTAATTTTTAATTTCAAAAAAGATAACGATTATACAATATTTATGCAATAAATAACTGTATTTAAAAATACGGCAAAAAAGCAAAAAAAATCACAAACTAGACAGAATCGAGTTTGTCATTGTAGACAAATTAGCTATATTTTCTAATTTAATCGACGTGTAAATGAATTCCGAATTCTTAAAAACTACAAAAACACTCAAACGTAAAAATACCGTGAGTAGTGGAACACAGGTTAAAAGCCTGCTTCCTAGACCTTTGAGAACAGTCTTCAAGTCTTTCTCCCCTTCATGGTTTATATGTATTCCTTTGGCTGCGATAATAGTTGTTGTGTGGAATACGGCAGCTACGGCACAAGGGTTAGAAGCACCTGCTAACCTAGACGAACTACGGGTTGTTTTAGATACCATCTTCCTGCTGTTTTGTTCGATTCTAGTAATCTTTATGAATGCTGGATTTGGAATGTTAGAAGCAGGTTTTTGCCGGCAGAAAAACGCGGTTAATATTCTAGCTAAAAACTTAATTGTCTTTGCGATCGCCACCTTAGCTTATTGGGCAGTTGGCTACGCTCTGATGTATGGTGACGGTGGTCCTTTTATTGGTACTAGCGGATTTTTCTTTAATGGTAATGCCGCTGCCTATGGTGACGATCCTTACCCCGCAGCAGTTCCTCCTGCAATCGGATTTTTGTTCCAGGTAGCCTTTGCGGCAACGGCTGCAACCATTGTTTCTGGCGCAGTAGCAGAACGAATTAAATTCACTGCCTTCTTAATCTTTAGTACTTTACTAGTAGCTTTTTCGTACCCTATTACTGGACATTGGGTCTGGGATGGCGGCTGGTTAGCTGAAATGGGCTTTTCCGACTTTGCTGGATCTTCTGTGGTTCACTCGGTTGGAGGTTGGGCAGCTTTAGTCGGTGCAGCAATTTTAGGGCCGAGAATTGGTAAGTACCAGAACGGTAGAATTAGTGCTATTCCTGGACACAACATGGGCTTTGCTACTTTAGGTTGTTTAATTCTTTGGATTGGCTGGTTTGGTTTTAACCCAGGTTCAGAATTGGCAGCAACAGCTAATGTTCCTTATATTGCCGTAACTACTAATTTGTCAGCAGCAGCAGGTGGTGTGGCAGCAACCTTTACTTCCTGGATTAAAGATGGGAAGCCAGACTTATCGATGATTATTAACGGTATTCTGGCTGGTTTAGTTGGTATTACTGCGGGTTGTGCTGATGTTAGCTATTTTGATGCGGTAATCATTGGTTTGATTGCAGGTGTTATTGTTGTCTTCTCAGTTGCTTTCTTTGACAATATCAAAATTGACGATCCCGTTGGTGCAACTTCGGTTCACTTAGTTTGTGGTATCTGGGGAACTTTAGCTGTAGGTATTTTTGGTACAGCTAATATTCTGACTCAACTTATTGGTATTGTATCCATTGGTGCTTTTACCGTTATCTTTAGTGCTATTGTTTGGTCAATTCTTAAATTCACTGTTGGTATTCGAGTTCATCAAGATGAAGAAAGGCTTGGTTTAGATATCAGCGAACATGGTATGGAAGCATACAGTGGCTTTGTTAAAGAAGCTGACGTTTTAGCTGCTGGTAGTGGCGGTGTTCCTATCGGCATGAACCCCTCAGAAAGATCTGAATTCTAAATTTCAATCAATTGAAGTTTGATTTAACCCCAGAATGCGGCGGGGCGTACACCAAACTATGCGGTGCAAGCAAGCTCTTAAATTGACTTCAAGAGTCAGCCCCTTGTGAGCAGGCTTCGCACGGACATATCAAGCGGGCGAGGCAACCTCGCCCGTCTTGTCTTCCTTTTCAAAGCGGAGTACCGTTAACTTAATTATTGCTATTGCGTAGCTTAGCGATGCCTTTAGGCTCATCGCAACTATTATTTAGTCTTCGCCGCAATGATATTTGTTTTACATTGCTGGCATTGTCAAACCCTGTAGAGATTGCTGTGATTCGGTTAAATTCTTGCCCTGAATTAAGACGCCAAAACCACCTAACCCTGTGGGATCGATTAATTGATGTAAAGCATCACGGCGTTTAAATATCTCGGAAATATTATACTTACCACTAGATAGTTCGTTTAAGCGATCGCCCAAACCTAGAGCCATGAGAAATAACCCCTGCTGAGTCAAGCCAATATTTTTCAGGTTATGTAATTCTCCCTGGCGTTCTAAGGCAGTAAAATCAACGTGAGCAGTAAGATCCTGATAGCCTAAATTAACATAGGGATTATCGTGACGACGATGTTGATAGTAACACTGTAAAGTTCCTAGCTTACGAGCAGGGCGATAATATTTGTCGGCAGTGTAGCCATAGTCGATGGTTAAAATATATCCCCGATTAAGTCTGGTGGCGATCGCTTCTAGCCAGTCCAAAGCTTTGAGATTTACTTCAGTACGATAACCTTCAGCATACTGTTTTTGTAATAAATCAATACCAACGAACTCGAAATATTGGGCTAATTTTTCTGTAGAGATAGAATCAACAGTTTCAGTTAATTTGCCTGACTCAAGAGTTACATGGACTTCTTTTAATCGAGCTTCATTTTTGGTAACCAGATGTACGGGAAAGGCATCAACTAGTTCATTGGAAAAAAAACACCCTTCAATACTATCTTGGGCAAGATCGGACCAAGCTTTCCAGGTAAGGTTAATGTCAAAGGATTTGAGTAATTCTTGCTGTACCTCAATTAAAGCTGGCGACTGCTCGATGATAATATATCTCAAAGCTTGAGTTAACCCTCGGTCGTTACTTTTGTGCAACCAATTTAAAATATCTTGGGCAAGTTCTCCATTTCCCGCACCCATTTCAACTAAATAAAAAGGATTAGGACAGCCCAAATTTTGCCACATTTGTTGGAACTGTACCGCCAGCAGTTCGCCAAAATCTTTACCCAAAGAAGAAGATGTGAAAAAGTCTCCTTGAACTCCGATGCTAGTTATTCCCGAGTTATAGTAACCATACTCTTGATGGTATAAAACCAATTCCATATATTGAGCAAAAGTAATCCACTCCTGGGACGAATCGTTAATTTTGGCAAAAAGAATCTCCTGTAATCTTTGAGAATTGGAAAATTTTGACAAATTCATCATTAAATTGCTGCTAGCTAGAAACTAAATCTCATTATCTAAACAAAAGGACTATTTTCAAGGTGTCACATCAATACTTGGTTTTGGCGTTGATTAATGTAAGCTGTGGGGGAATTTAATTACTTCAGATATGACTATGCTCTGAGTTTATTTATACTTGAATTCTGAATAATAAGATATGGTGTAAATCGATTTAAACAATCAAAAGTGAATGAGTGGTTTAAAAAACAAGCTTAAAGCAGCTACATTGGTCGACATACTTCAGATTCGCGCGATGGAGCAGCCCGATCAGGCGATCTATAATTTTCTGGTTGATGGAGAAACAGAAGAGGTTAGCCTTACCTATGGACAACTAGAACAAAAAGCCAAGGCGATCGCTGCAAAACTTCAATCAGTTAGTTCTCTTCAAGATCGAGTCTTATTGCTATTTCCGGCGGGAATAGACTATATTACTGCTTTTTTTGGTTGTCTTTATGCGGGAGCGATCGCTATCCCCGCTTATCCTCCACGCCCCAATCGTTCCTTGAACCGCATTCACAATATTTTACAAAATGCTCAAACCAACATCGCTTTAACCAGTAGCGATACCTTAAAAGGTTTAGAACGTCAGTTAGAAAGTACTCCTGAGTTACAAAATTTACGCTGGATTACCACAGATACCATAGACAGCGATGCAGGTTCAGATTGGTACAAACCTGATATTGACAATGATGACATCGCTTTTCTCCAATATACTTCTGGCTCAACGGCAGAACCTAAAGGGGTCAAAATCGCCTATAGAAATCTGCTACATAACCTAGAAGCAATCCATCTTTGCTTCAGGCATTCTTCCCAAAGCAGAGGGGTAATTTGGTTGCCACCCTATCATGATATGGGTTTAATTGGTGGTGTTCTCCAGCCTTTGTTTGGTGATTTTCCCGTGACTTTAATGTCGCCATTGATGTTTCTTCAAAATCCTTTACGCTGGCTCAAGGCGATTTCTCGTTACCAAGCTACCACTAGCGGGGGGCCTAATTTTGCCTACGATCTATGTGTTCGCAAGTTTAAACCAGAACAGCTTCGAGGATTGGATTTAAGTAATTGGCAGGTGGCTTTTAATGGTGCAGAGCCAATCAACCATGAGACTCTAACCAAGTTTGCCCAAACCTATGCCCCCTATGGGTTTGACTATTCAGCCTTCTATCCCTGTTACGGCATGGCAGAAGCCACGCTGATTATTTCTGGAGGCTCGAAAAATGCAGCGGTAGTGACTAAAACTGTTCAAGGAAAAGCCTTAGAACAAAATAAAATTGCGCTCGCCGAGGTCAATGAAGCTCATCCCCATACCTTGGTTAGCTGTGGCAGAAGCTTGAGCGATCAAAAAATTGCGATCGCTAATCCCGAAACCCTGGCAAGTTGTCAACCAGGAGAAGTTGGCGAAATTTGGGTATCTGGTTCTAGTATTGCCCAAGGCTATTGGAGACAGCCAGAGATAACTGAAGCCACTTTTAATGCTTATTTAAAAGACACTGGCGATGGACCTTTTTTGCGTACGGGTGATTTGGGTTTTCTGGATGAAGGAGAGGTGTTTTTTACAGGTCGTCTCAAAGATATGATTGTCATTAAAGGACGTAATCATTATCCCCAAGATATCGAAAAGACCGTAGAGGAAACTACTTCTTGGATTAGACCAAGTTGCGTAGCTAGTTTCTCGGTTGATATTCAAGGAGAAGAAAAGTTAGTTGTTCTGGCAGAAGTTGAGCGTCAATACTGGAGTAGTAATCGTTCTAGTGCTAAATCTAATGGCAAGTCGGCTACCGCAGAAATGATCCAGGTTAAGGATCTAACTCAATTGATTCGACGAGAGATATCTAAAAACCATGACCTACAGGTATATAAAACTCTGCTACTAAAGCCTGGTAGTTTACCGAAAACCTCTAGTGGTAAAATTCAACGTCATGCCTGTCGCACAGAATTTCTTGCTAATACTTTAGAGGGTTTACCCGTTTAAAGCGATCGCCTTATTTAAATAATTCTGTCTAGTTCGGCGATCGCGAAGCCTGGGCGAAGCCCAATCGCATTTGCTTTACAATCAGCAACAGCGATCTAAATCACGTACTTTTTCGGACAAATTTAATCGAACCAACGGGAACGCTATTTATATCAGTTATCCAACTAGATATATGGTCGCCACACCCCAGAGTCTGCATGAATTTGTCAATTACCGCTTGCAATACATCTCAGGTAAAGAACGAAGTCAGGCACAGGTATTTTTAGATCGGTTTTTTCAGGCTTTTGGACATCAAGGTGCATTACAGGCTGGTGCAGAATACGAGGTTGCCATTAAAAAAGGCAGTCAAAAAGGTAAAACAGGTTTGGCCGATTTAGTCTGGAAACCGCGAGTCTTAATTGAAATGAAGAAGCAGGGAGAAGATTTAGGCAAACACTACCGACAAGCATTTAATTACTGGACAAGAATCGTTCCCAATCGTCCTCGCTATGTTATGCTGTGCAACTTCGATCAGTTTTGGATTTACGATTTCGATAACCAGGTTGATGAACCTGTAGACATTATTGAAATTCAGAAACTACCTGAAAGATCCTCCGCATTTGGCTTTATGGGGTTGGAAGACAAAAACTCCATTTTCCAAAACAATCAGGTAGAAGTAACTAAAGAAACTGCCCGTAAAATGGGCGAACTATGCGAAATTTTGAAACAACGGGGTGAGAAAGAAGGCTTTAGTACTCTTGCTGCTCAAAGGTTAGTTTTGCAGTGTGTCTTAGCCATGTTTGCCGAAGATCGGGGATTATTACCAACCGATATGTTTGTTGGCTGTATTCAAGATTGTCTGGGCGGTAGAAGTTCTTATGATGTTTTAGGTAGTTTGTTTCAGGAAATGAATCGCCCAGATATTTCTCCTGCTGGTAAATACAAAGGCGTAGACTACTTTAATGGCGGTTTGTTTGCGACGATTCATCCGATTGAATTAACTAAAGAAGAATTAAACTATCTCGATGCAGCAGCGCGGGAAAACTGGAAACAGATTCGCCCTGCTATATTTGGCAATATCTTTGAAGGGACAGCAAATCAAAAAGAACGTCATGCTTACGGGATGCACTTCACCTCCGAAGCCGACATTATGAAAATTGTTAAGCCAACTATTAGTAACTATTGGGATGCCAAGATAGAAGCTGCTAATACTATCGCTGAACTAAATTCTTTACAGTTAGAACTGCAAAATTATCGGGTACTAGATCCTGCTTGTGGTTCGGGAAATTTCTTATATCTGGCTTATCAAGAACTAAAAGAAATCGAAAAGTCTCTACTAGATAAAATAGCCTCCCGTCGTCGTTCGCAAATAAGCAAACAACAAGTCCAAATCGGTTTAGTTACACCATTGCAGTT
Source organism: Coleofasciculaceae cyanobacterium (assembly GCA_036703275.1). Classification (NCBI taxonomy): domain Bacteria; kingdom Bacillati; phylum Cyanobacteriota; class Cyanophyceae; order Coleofasciculales; family Coleofasciculaceae; species Coleofasciculaceae cyanobacterium. The sequence continues at coordinate 49,060 of DATNPK010000098.1, forward strand.
TTACGGTATGGATATTAATCCGTTTGCGGTAGAGTTGGCGAAAGTAACTTTAACTATTGCTAAAAAAGTTGCGATCGATAAGTTAAGTTTAACCGAACAAGAATTACCCCTCGATACTTTAGATAACAATATTGTCTGTAAAGATGCTCTATTTACACCCTGGGAAAAAGCCGACGCAATTATCGGCAATCCTCCCTTTTTAGGTGGAAGAGAATTAAGGAAGGAATTAGGAGATGAATATACAGAGAAAGTATATGGACAATTCAAAGAAGTAAAAGGTCAAGTTGATTTTTGTACATATTGGTTCAGAAAAGCTAATGATAATTTAAATACAAATGGTAGGGCTGGCTTAGTTGGAACTAATTCTGTTTCTCAAAACACCAGTCGTAAAGCGAGTTTAGATTATGTTGTAGAACATGGTGGTTATATTCATGAAGCTATTTCTTCTCAAGTTTGGTCGGGTGAAGCTAATGTTCACGTTAGTATTGTTAATTGGTCAAAACAACAGCCAGAAAAATTATTTTTAGACGATTTACCTGTCGAGAGAATTTCTACATCTTTAAAAACTGAAATTGCGGTAAATTTTGCTAAACAATTAAAAGCAAATAAAAATTATTCATTTCAAGCTTGTGAATTATCTGGAAAAGGATTTATCGTTTCAGAGGCAGAAGCTAAAGAGTGGATAAATAAAGAGCATAAAAATCAATATGTTTTAAATCCAATGTTAGATGGAAAAAGTTTGATTAATTTACATCTACCAAAGGATTGGGTAATTGATTTTAATGATATGTCTATTGAAGAAGCTTGTGATTATAAATTACCTTTTCAAAGAGTGAAAGAAAAAGTTAAACCAGAAAGGGATTTAAATCGCCGAAAAGCCAGAAGAGTAAATTGGCGGCAATATGGTGAAAAAAGACCAGCAATGAGAAAAGCATTAACGAGCTTATCTTGTTATTTTGCTATTCCTAAAGTTACTAAATATACGGTTTTTAGTCCTGTTGATGTTTCAATTTTACCTTGTGAAGCAAACATGGTTATTGCTTCAGATGATTATTACATTTTGGGCATTTTAAATTCAAATATTCATCGTCTTTGGGTAAAAGCGCAGAGTTCTACTTTAGAAGATAGAACCCGATATACAAATACGACTTGTTTTGAAACCTTTCCTTTCCCACAAAATCCCTGTAGGAGCGGTTCGGGTAGGGGCGTTTCGCGAAACGCCCCTACGAAAACAATCGTCGAACAAATTCATAACAAAACTGTTGAATTACACGAATACAGAACACAACAAATGTCCAAGAAACAATGGGGTATTACTAAACTTTATAACGAATACTTTCATGAACCAGCCAGTAAACTTTATCAGCTACATAAAGAACTAGATAAATTAGTTATGCAGGCTTATAACTTCAAACCTGATGATGATATTCTGGCAAAACTTTTAGAGTTGAATTTGGAATTAGCAGCCAAATAAAAACGAGGAGAAAAAATTATTGGCGCAGAATCATCTAAATAAATATGTAGTCAAAAATTACTTAATTACTAAATAATTTCTTGCATGGGGCGAGTGCGAGAGGGAGGAAGTATTCTGCCTTCTGCTTCAAAATGCTGAATAACTTCTTCTACTACTTCGCATAGTTCACTATAAAGTTTTACTGGGTCATCTCCATGTATTCCTGTGATTAAATCAGGACATTTTCCAATATAAACCCGATCTTCTGCACTCCATTCGATCCATTTATGATATCGATCGCTTACTTTCATGATTTAACTATCTCTATCGCTTGTTTAACTTGCTTTTCTTGATATGTTTTAGCATCATTTCCTAATTTACCACTGATAGTTACAGCACCAGGATAGTTAACATGAGTAAATTTTCGATGTGAGCCTTTTCCACCCACCATCTCAGAAAAACCAGCTTTTTTCAAATCTTTAATTAACTCTCTAACTTTCTTGGGCATTTAAATAGTGATAGAGTAATTTTCATTTTAACAATAATAATTTAGCAACAAAAAAGAGATGTTCATTAGAACATCCCTAAATAATTAAACTTAAATTAACCAATTACTTAACAGTAACTTTTGCACCAGCTTCTTCCAGTTTTTTCTTAGTGTCTTCAGCGTCTTCTTTAGGTACACCTTCTTTAAGAGCTTTAGGTGTCGATTCAACCATTTCTTTAGCTTCTTTTAGACCCAAGCCAGTGATGGTACGAACAACTTTAAGAATGGCAATTTTCTTATCTTTGGGTACTTCTTCAAGAACTACATCAAATTCAGTTTTTTCTTCCTCAGCTTCAGCAGCAGCAGCAGGGGCAGCCATAGCTACGCCAGCAGTAGCAGCAGCACTTACACCAAAGGTTTCTTCAATTTGAGAAACTAGTTCAGAAGCCTCTAAAAGACTTAGAGTTTTCAACTTTTCGAGAATTTCATCAGTTGCAGCAGACATATACTTTACTCCGTGATCAATTAATAATTAGTTGTATTGTAAATAGTTTCAGAAAGATGTTTACTCTTCTTTCTCCGAAACCGCTTTGATGCCTCTAGCCAGACTGGTAGGAATCTCTTTAACACCCACAGCTAACTTGGTAGCCAAGGCATTAATTGAGCCAGCGATTTTGGCATATAGCTCATCTTTGGTAGGCAAGTCGCCTAAAGCTTCAACCTGTTCTTTAGTTAAAGCGCGACCTTCCATTACGCCACCGCGTAACTCGGTTTTTTTGGTGTCCTTCTGGAATCCTTTATAGGCTTTTACCGCTGCGCCTATTTCCTCTCCAGTTAAGAGAAAAGCAGCAGCATCATTCAAGAATTCCTGCATTGGCTGCCAATTTTCATCACCATCAATGGCAATGTTCATCAGGGTGTTCTTGGTAATCTTGCAGGTAGCACCAATAGGACGCAAACGATTACGTAGTTCAGTAATCTCTGCCACCGATAACCCTTCATAGTTAATTACAAAAGCTAACTGAGTGTCGCTTAAGCTATCTTTTAGTTCGGCTACTATTTCTTTTTTGTTGGCGAGGGTTCTCCCCATCCTCTGTCACCTCCTTGGTATTTGAGATCTTTTGGATCGCATAAACGACAAAACCTCCAGCTTATTGCCAGAGGTTGCTACCGTATTCATGACTGTTCTCAGCTAGAGAACTAGAGCATAAATCTAATAGACATTGACCTCGGCAGGAAATTAAGCGAATTAACGCGCCCGCTGTCTTTGGTACTAGTCGTTTAATATTTAATATTTACTTGTAGTGTTTTGTGAGATTGTTTAGGCTGCGCTCGCCAAATTTAGATCTTGTAAAGCACTAGCATCAATCTGAATTGATGGACCCATAGAAGCGGAAACATATACAGTACGCCAGTAACGACCTTTTGCACCACTAGGGCGGTTACGGTCAATGGTTTCTTGTAAAGCTTTAAGATTTGCTAATAAATCTTCCACCGAAAAAGATGCCTTACCAAACATAACATGAACGATGCCCGTTTTGTCGGCTCTAAATTCTAATTTACCAGCTTTAAACGCTTCGACTGCTGACTGTAGGTCTGTGGTAACAGTTCCCCCTTTAGGCGAGGGCATCAAGCCTTTTGGTCCTAAAACACGACCAAGTCTAGCTACTTTGGGCATCATGTCAGGAGTAGCAATCAAGATATCAAAATCCATCATCCCTTTTTGGATATCTTCAATTAGCTCTTCTGAACCATAAATTTCTGCTCCAGCTTCTTCGGCTTCTTTGACTTGTTCACCGCGAGCGATTACCGCTACTCTAACCGTTTGTCCCGTACCTTTGGGTAAGCTAACGGTAGTTCTTAACTGTTGGTCAGTATACTTAGGATCGATACCCAGCTTGATATGAGCTTCGGCGGTTTCATCAAATTTTGCTGTAGCCGTTTCTTTCAAAAGGGTCATTGCCTCATCAGGCTGATAGACCTTATTTTCCTCTACTTTTTTAACTAGCTCGCGCATTCGGCGAGACATTTTCTTTGCCATTATTTTTCTCCTTGGGTAATTAGCGAAGTGGTTTGCTTCTCCCCAGTAAAATGTGTAGTAAAAATTTTCAGTGTTCTCGAAAAGGTTAGTCAGCGATCGCTACACCCATATTTTTCGCCGTACCCGCCACAATTTTCATTGCTGCCTCAATGTCATTAGCATTAAGATCGGGTAGTTTGGTTTGAGCAATTTCTTTAAGCTGCTCTTGAGTTATGGTCGCGAGCTTTTGCTTATTAGGTTCACTTGAGCCTTTATCAATTCCTGCCGCCTTTTTAATTAAGACTGATGCAGGAGGTGTTTTTAGGATAAAAGTAAAACTTCTGTCTTCAAAAACCGAAATTTCTACAGGAATTACTAGTCCTACTTTATCTGCTGTTTTGGCATTGTATTCTTTACAAAATGCCATGATGTTTACACCATGTTGACCCAAAGCTGGGCCTACAGGAGGTGCAGGGTTAGCTTTTCCCGCAGGTAAAGCTAATTTAATTAAGGCTACAACTTTTCTAGGCATCTTTAGTTTTGTTTTTCAACTTGATTAAACTCCAATTCTACTGGAGTATCTCGCCCAAAAATAGATAATAAGGCTTTAAGCTTACTTCTTTCTGGGCTGACTTCGATTACTTCCCCTTCAAACTCCTTAAATGGACCAGAAAGGACAGCAATTTTATCGCCAATTTCCATATCGATTTTGACGATTGGCTCTTGTTCTTCAGACTGCTTGAAGATGCGCTCAACTTCGGAGCGAGATAGAGGAAGTGGCTTAACATGACCCCTGCCTCGACCGTAACGGCGTTTTTGTTCGGCCCCTACAAAGTTAATCACATTAGGGGTGTTTTTGACGACCTGCCAAGCATCATCATCCATTAGCATCTTGACTAAAACATAGCCAGGAAAGACTTTTTCATCGCTGGTATAGCGTGAGCCATCTTTGCGAATTTTAACGCTTGGGGTTTGCGGAATCTGTACCTGCATTACGCGATCGCTTATTTCTAAGGTCTGAATTCGCATATCGAGATCGGTCTTGACACGCTTCTCACATCCTGAAGCTACCTGTACGGCATACCAGCGAGGATTACCTTTGGTTTTTACGTTTACCTTGACTTCTTCTTCTGGTTGCTGATTATTATCTTCTGGTAGATCTGCGGTGTTGGTCATAACTAAAATACCTTTCCTGCCCCCCAAGCAAAGAATTGATCAATTAGATAGATAATTGTAGATACTAGTATAACCATCAAAATTACGGCTACGGACTCACTGATTAATTGTTGGCGAGAAGGCCAGACAACCTTCCCTAATTCTTCTTTGGTTTGAATTGCAAACTCAGCTGCGCCGTTGCCACCTGCTGCTTCTTTCGTAGCGGGGGTTTCTTTTTTTACTATATCTTTTTTAGCCAAAACTATTGCCTCGCGAGAGTATTCGCTATTTCTAATCTAGATTTTACTGTCATTTAAAAGATCAACTACAAGCAATATCAAATAATCAAATCTCGACTACTCCTACTGCTTGAATTATCCTGCTTGCAATCAAGCATAGATTTGCTGATGACTATATATATATTAAGCTTAACTCTTAACTAATTATTAAGTAAATGATTAGTTAACAATCAATAAAGCAGTTTAATACCGCAAATCGATGGCGCTTTTTAGCTGACGCGCCTTGGAGGACTTGAACCCCCGACATCCGGTTTTGGAGACCGACGTTCTACCAACTGAACTAAAGACGCATATTCGCTTTAACTTCTTTTAAGTCAAAGCCTCCCAATTATACCCCATTAGCGTTTTTTTTACTATATATATTCTAGGCTTCGGCTTTTTTGGCAGAACCTTTGGCGGACTTTTTAACTTGACCTTCAATTGGGCGGTCAAATCGCTGTTTAATTCTAGTTGCTTTACCAATGCGATCGCGCAAATAATATAGCTTGGCGCGACGTACTTTTCCGCGACGCTCGACTTTTATTTTGTCAATCATCGGAGAATGAAGTAAAAATACTCTTTCTACTCCGACTCCTTGAAATATTTTGCGAACCGTAATCGTTTCACTGATACCGCCGTTTTGTTTAGCGATTACTGTACCTTTATAGGGTTGAACTCGCTCTTTATTTCCCTCGGTAATTCTGACTCCTACTTCTACAGTGTCTCCGACATAAATATTAGGTATATCAGACTTGAGATGTTCTGATTCTATCGAACGTATAATTGCTTCAGCATTCATGGCTAGTATAAAAACTCACGATTTACCATGATAGCTTTTTTTACAGTATCTGTGAAGAGAAAATTTGAACAGAATAAAAAGCGAGAGAAATTGAAGAAACTAGGCAACCTCATCAATTCTATTTTTTTGTTTATCTTTCTCTAAATTCAACAACATCACTTTTGATCGTTACGTCATATTGACTGAAAAAGCTTTGTCCAAGTAATCCCATATCCATTGAAGGCGAAGTAATTACGTGGGTATTTTTTTGAGTAAGTTTGCCCACCCCAATCGAGTATATGTAACCCGCAGGCATTTGAAAATAATTACTACTAGGAGTAGATACCCAAACAGTTTCGCTATGATTAACTTTTAGCGTTTTTGCCATCTGTTCGGTAATGACTACGCCACTTGCGCCTGTATCTAACATCATCTCGAAAGTATACTGACCATTGAACTTAACATCGATAATAGGAATACCAGAACGTCTGCTTTTAATTGGAACAATTTGAACTTCAGGTTGTCCGCGAAATTGGTTTTGATCTGGAATATCTTGGCTAGAACGATTGGTTCTAGAAGCATTATTTTGACAAAGATGACCTAAATCTATAGAGCTACCATCGGCATCCAACATATAGCAGGACGAATGGTTTTGTGCCAAAGTTGCGGTAGCTAAAGAATTAAATATTACTGTCCACAAGAGGATATTAAATATTTTTTTCATTTAAAAATATAGATAAAACTAGTTATTATGCTCAATTGGCTAATGTATAGCTATTTTTAGAATGAGAGTTATTAGCTAGCTTATCTTTTTCTGTTAATGCTCTTAGAGATGGAGATCACTTAATCAATTGACCAGTAGTCGAAGATTTTATACTGCTTAATTTAGATAATTAGTTGAGAGATTATTTACTCTATATCAACGTTGATGAATATGTGACTTGCCAAACTTATTTAGCTTCAAAATACTAAAAAAATTATTAATTTGATATCAGCTTGCTTTTTGGCAAATTTAAATATGAAATTTTTCTTGCCAACTATGGTTATCGTTTAGAGCATAATCAACACAATAGAATTTTGTTATTGCCTTCTCGTCAAGCAGATCAATGAAAATGTTTGTAGCTAATCGGTCAACATGACCTTAACTTCTTCGCCTTCGGCAATCAATTTCTGACCGACAGGTACGATCGCTAGACCATTAGTTTGCGCCAAATTGATTAAATTACCCGAACTATGACTACCTCCAGCCAGAGCAAATTCATATTTACCATCTACTAAATGCAGTTGTCCCCAGAGATAGGTTTCCCGTCTTCCCGCAGCTTTTAAGTCATGACAGGTAATAGCATTAACCAAACGGGGTAGATAGTTTTGCTGTCCTGATAACTTTCTTAATGCAGGCTGGACAAAACGCCAGCAGCTAACTAATGCCGATACAGGATTTCCTGGGATACCGAAATACAGACAATTATGATTATGATTAAAAGTGGCAACGGTTAAGGGTTTACCTGGCTTTACCGCCACGCTACGAATGTGAAGCGTACCGCCTAATTCTGCCAAGATGCGATCTACGTAGTCATAGTCACCGACGGATACCCCGCCAGTAGATAAGACCAAATCGGCTGACTGAATTGCTTGAGCGATCGCTTTTTTTAATTCTTCTGGGCGATCGCGAACAATACCTAACTTTAAAGGAATCCCTCTATTGTCAGTCACAAAGCTAGCGAGGGCATACTGATTGGAATCAACTATCTGTCCTGGTTGCAGTAGTTGTTCGGGAGTGACTAATTCATCTCCTGTAGATAAAATTGCGACGCGGGGACGACGATAAACCACAAGTTGGCTACATTGAGCGGTAGCTAATACGGCAATTTCTGACGCACCAATGGTGATTCCTGCTGCCAATAATGGTGTTCCTGCTTGATAAAAAGCTCCCTGGTGTCTAACAAACTCTTTCGGTTCAGGTGCACAGAGGATGGTAACTCGATCGCCCTCTCTTTGGGTATTTTCCTGAATTACGATAGTATCTGCACCGTCTGGCAGCATTGCCCCAGTAAAGATGCGGGCTGCTTGTCCTGGTTCAATCTTAGTTTTTGGGCGCTCGCCAGCCGCAATTTCGGTTATTACATTTAAAGTAATCGGATTGGTCGCATTACAGCCTTGAACATCCCCGTAGCAAACTGCATAACCATCCATTGCCGAATTATCCCAATGGGGAAAATCTAGTTTACCCGTAACAGGCTGGGCTAAAATACGTCCGTTTGCAGCTTCTAAATTAATTGTTTCCGTATCTTGGTTAGAATCTAAACCTCTAACTAAACTTAGAATGATTCCTTCGGCTTCACTTACTGACAACATTGGCAAACAATTGATGATAAATCAAGGCTTTTCGTTTAAGGTTGGCAACTTGACAACAATATTATTGAGATATTGAGCTAATTACTCAACTCTTATTTACAGGTGTTTGTATTGAACAAAAGCTAAACTTAATTAAAGATAAACAATTAATTAGAAATTAATTAAATAAAAGCTTGAAGTTTATAGTTGACCCTCAAAAATATATCTCAACTTTCTGCAACAATCACCATGTACGAATATAAACCTAAACCTGATTATAGAAGATATCCCAAAGTTCCTCTAGAGAGAAGGATTGGTGCGTTTGCGATCGACTTTTTGAGCATTTGGTTTATTAGTTCTTTTTTTGCTTCTAATCTAATTTTTCAATGGATAGTATTTCTGCCTGCTTGGTTGATTATGCGAGTGGTAATTGTCGAGAAAAACCAGGGTCAAAGTCTGGGACGTTGGGCGTTCGATATTAAGATAATCGATCCACGCTTTAATCGTCTTCCCGATTTATTGGCTTTAGCTAAAAGAGAAATAATTCTTGGTTCAGCTGCCGCTTTGGCGATCGCTGGATTGCAAATTAACGTTCGCAATGGCTTATCCATGTTGTTGTTGTTAGCCCCTTTGGCAGTTGATTGTTCTCTAGCTTTACTAGACGAGACAAGTAACTTGGCTTTTCACGATCGCGTTGGCGAGACTTTTTTGGTACAAACAGAAAGAGGTTTTTCTCTGGACTTAAGACTCAAAAAAATATTTGGTCAAATTCAGCGCAGTATGCGAAAATAGTAAGCTGCGTGTCAATACGAGTAAACAGATAAATAATTTAATTCAAGAATTCAAGCGCAAAAATTATTATGGCAAGCAAAAAAGGCGTACGCATCATTGTTACTTTAGAATGCACTGAGTGTCGCACCAATACTGAAAAGAGGTCTCCTGGTGTATCGAGATACACTACCACCAAAAACCGTCGTAATACTACAGGTAGAATGGAATTGAAAAAATTCTGCACTCATTGTAATACTCATACTGTACATAAAGAAATTAAGTAACTTCTCAATTTAGAGCAACCGAAGAGCAAAAATTATGGCATATTATCGTAAACGTCTTTCCCCTATTAAGCCTAGCGCTCCTATCGACTACAAAGATCTTGAGCTGCTGCGTAAGTTTATCACCGAAAGAGGCAAAATTTTACCCCGTCGAATTACAGGATTGACCGCACAGCAACAAAGAGACTTAACCGTAGCGGTAAAAAGAGCTAGAGCGATCGCCTTATTACCTTTTGTAAATACAGAAGGTTAAACAAAAACCTATTTTTATGGTAGTGGTGGAGATAATCAGCCAGCGAAAAGTAAACTAAATAGTGTTGTAAGCGATCGAGTGCAAAACTGGTGGAACAAGGAAAGCTGATTGAATTCAGAGTGCAAGGAGAGCGTCGTCTTGCAGTTGCCGAACGACCAGAGGGAAAAAAGGATTGGATCGTAATCGATGCAGGGGGACAGTCACATAAGATACGTCCCCAAAGAGTTGATTACACGGTAGAGGGGGTATATCAACCTTCAGAAATCGCTGATTTTCTATTAGAGGTAGAATCGTATCTCGATCCCAGCAGTTTAGAAATAGCCTGGGAAATGCTAATTGAAGATGAGAATAGCACCGCCACCCCTCAACAAATGGCAGAACTGTTATTTTGCGCTCAAAGTCCCGTAGCCTGTTATGCGGCTCACTGTCTGCTAAGCCAAGATAAAATTTATTTTAAGCAAAAATCAGACTATTACGAACCTCGTTCTGCATCCCAGGTGGCAGAAATCCAGCATCAATTAGAGGTTCAGGCCCAAAAAGAACGAGAAAAATCAGAATTTATCGCTCATCTTCGGCAAGCTTTAGCAGGAGAAACGATTGAGTGGAGTGAAAGTGATCGCATTCGTTTAGAATCAATTGAAAAAGTTGCTCTTCAGACAAACAATGCTTCTAAAGTAGCCCAAGAAATACTGCATGAAGCAGGAAGAAATTTTGATGCTCAAGGAGCTTTTCAACTTCTAGTAGATATAAAATGGTGGAGTAAGCACGAAAATCTGTTTTTACGCCGTAGTTCTTATCCGACAAATTTCTCTAAAAAGGTGCTTGACGTGGTGCAACCTCGCCTTCAATCCGATCCTGCTGAGACAGGAGAAAACCGTCTAGATTTAACTCATCTCAAAGTTTCGACGATTGATGATGAAAGTACCACCGAAATTGATGATGGTCTAAGCATCGAATATTTAGATAATGGTACGGCTAAAATTTGGATTCACATTGCCGATCCGACTCGTTTAGTCAGCCCTGGAGATGAACTAGACTTAGAAGCTCGTCGTCGTAGCACTAGCCTTTATTTGCCCACGGGAATGGTGTCCATGTTTCCTTCAGAATTGGCAACAGGACCAATGAGCTTAGTACAGGGTCAAATATGCTCTGCTCTTAGTTTTGGAGTAATTCTCGATGAAGCAGGAGGAATTCAAGAATATGAGATTCATCCTAGTCTGATTAAGCCTACCTATCGTCTTACCTATGATGACGTTGACGAGATGTTGCAGTTAGGAGTACAAAACGAACCAGAAATTGCCGATTTAGCTCAAATTTCTTACTTAAGAAGAAACTGGCGTAAATCACAAGGTTCAATCCAGATTAAGATGCCTGAATCGGTAATTAAGGTGAAAGAAAACGAAGAAGTTACTATCGAACTAATTGATAGCTCTCCTTCTCGTCAGCTAGTTGCCGAAATGATGATCTTAGCGGGTCAAATTGGTGGAAAATATGGAAGCGAGCATAACTTACCTTTGCCTTATAGAGGTCAACCTCAACCAGAACTGCCCTCAGAAGAAGAATTACTCCAATTGCCTGCTGGGCCAACTCGTTTTTGTGCTTTACGTAGCTGTATGCCTCGTAGTGAAATGAGTATGTCTCCGATTCGCCACGCTAGCTTAGGTTTAGAAAGTTATGTACAGGTAACGTCTCCCATCCGTCGCTATACAGATTTGCTGGCGCATTTTCAAATTAAAGCTCATTTACAGGCAGAAAAATTACCATTTTCCCGTGAAGAACTCCAAGAGATTGTCTATAGCGTTAGTAATTCTTCTTATGAAGCAACCCTAGTCGAACGCCAAACTAATCGCTATTGGGGGCTAGAATACCTCAGACGTAATGCCGAGTGTGTTTGGGATGTACTGGTTTTACGCTGGTTAAGAGAAGATGAAAATTTAGGTTTGATTCTAATTGAAGATTTGGGAATGGAATTACCCCATCGTTTCGATCGCCCCGTAAGTTTAGGTGAGCGTATGGAAATGCAGGTAACTCGCTGTGATCCTCAACGGGATGAAGTGCGTTTTAGGGAAATAACCGAAGCCGAAGTCCAAGCAACAACAAGTTGAATAGATAAACGCTTGGATCTCCAAAATACAAGCCATTTTTGATTGTGACAAATTATAGTCAGCCCAAAATGGTCTTAATTGGTATGAGAATTTGTCAAGCAACTTGGACAAGCTATTGAAGCTATTTTGCCTAAATTTTATAGCCGAATAGATTCACCAAATACATTATTTGGTAGATGAAACCTGCTCTTTGCTAATCGCTACTCGATCGCCATCCTTGAGATAAGCTGCTCCTTTTACGACAAGACGATCGCCTGGCTGCAAACCTTCTACTACCTCTACTTTTTGACCTAAGAGTATTTCGCCCATCTTTACCGTCTGAGCTTTGACTGTATTGTCTGATTGTACGATAAAGGCGATCGCCGTGTTGCCCGACTGAGGTAACAGTGCCTTAATTGGTACAGCTTGTCCTTTGCTGGTATCAGTATTAACTGCTGCTTGCAAGAACATTCCAGGCTTGAGGTTAGTACCCTCTGGTAAGTCTACCTTTACTGTTGCTTGACGAGAACTATCGTCAATCAAAGGATCGATTTCTCTAACCTTGCTGGCAATTTCTAAATTACTGTTGCTATTTGAAGTAATTTGTACTTTTTGTCCTAGCTGAATTCTACTAATTAAGGTTTCTGGTATTTGTAGTTTCAATTCCAAACGTCCATCTTGAATAATGGTGAACAGCATTTGGGAAGTTGAGGTAATTTGTCCAACCTTAGCCTCACGAGAAGCAATAATACCCGCACGGGGAGCGGTAATACTAGTGTCTGCTAGCTGTGCCTCAATTGCCTGTAATTGACCCTGAGCTTGAGCTAGTTCTGCCTGAGCCTGAGCAATGGTTTGGGGGCGAGAACCCGCCTTTGCTTGAACTAGAACCTGTTCGGCTTCATTTAAATTTGCCTTTGCTCCTGCTAAATCTGATTTGGCTACTTGTTCTTGGTTGAGGACTTCATCGAGTCGATCGCGACTAATTGCCCCTTGTGCTTGCAAAGTTTGATTGCGTTCTACTCTTTTTTGCACTAGCTTTAGATCTGATTCTGCTTGAGCGATCGCCGAATGAGTATTGGCAACTCTGGCTTCTGCTTGAGCAATCTCTTCGATACGGCTGCCCGCCTGTAGCTCATCCAACCTAGCTTGAGCCTGATTAACTGCTCCCTCTGCCTGTATTTTTTCGGCACTTAAAACTCTGTTGCTTAATTTAGCCAGCATTTGTCCTTGATTGACATAATCGCCACGTTCTACTACTATATCGGTAATTTGTAATCCTGCTGCTTGGGACATCACAGGCGTTTTTTCATATGCTGTGACTGTTCCAGAGACATTCAAGGTACTGTTAATATCTGTGTTTGTTACTTCCGTAACTGTTACTGTCTGGGCAGGTGCAGTATTATTAACTGTAGTTAATTCTGATTCTCTGGGGTTAGCTGCTGTCTGGGGAGAAAATATCCGAGTTGCTCCCAAAGTCAGTAAAATGCCCAAGCCGATTCCAATCGACAAGCCTTGTTTACCTAAAAATGACGCTGATTTTGAGTTAGAAGTATGGTCTAAAGACAATTCTTTTGTCAGGCTCGGCTGTGACGACTCAACCAATTTGTTAGCTGTTAAAAGTACTGGCTGCGGTTCAAATTCGTCAGCTGTATAATCTAACAGGTAAAATCGATCTTCAATTTCTGTAATGTATACTGCCTTTTTAAGAATCAAGCCTGACTTGACCGATGGACATACCAAGTTGGGAAAATTTTGCTCGGCGCAGGCATTTTCTAAAGCGATACTGTCGAAATTGCTAAATAGTTTATCAATCACCTCGCTATCTCGGGCCAAGTCGAATTCTTCTGGTTTATGATTTAGATCGGGTTTGGAGTTCACGATTTTTATAAAAATTCTAGTTAGTTTAATAAATTTAATTGGTAAATTGTGGCAATTTAGTTGATAATTGCGCAAAATTTAGTCAAAAGCAACGGACTGGTTAAACAATTAAAATAAAATTGGAAATTTTTGTTAAATAAAGAGTTAGAAGTGTCACAGGCAAAATAGTAAATGCTAATCTATTAAGACGAAGTAAGCTTTTGCCTGTCTAAAATTGAGTTGAGAAAAATCAAAATTTTGATGTTCACTCAGAATTTTTAAACACTGATTCTCTGTTATTGTGACGGCAGTTATTAAGCTATTTAAAGTTTTTTTTCTCATGTCTCATCATTTGCTTCTTCGTTGTTCCGATTAAAAGTCCTTTTTAGCCGATCGCGGGAGTCGGAACTATGGAATCATTACCCAATTGCACCAGCGCCAACTTTGAACAGGCTGCTTTAGCCAAATTCCGTTCATTAGTAAGCTTTCTACCCCAAGATAGCAAAATTTTTCGCGAACCATGGGGTCGTTCGACGGTTTTATGCCTAGATTTTGAAAATTGTCCGCATTTGTTTGACGTAGACCAAGAGCAAGATCGTCTAATATCTCAAGCGATCGCCAGGTTAGGTTTAGCCAACTCGATGACATTTCGCATTGGCAGCAAAACTATCGGCTGGAAGCAAGTTAAACCATAATTGTCAGCAGGCTAAGCAATAATTTGACAGCATAGATCTGAGCAAATCGTTATTAACCATAGCTCAGCGTAAATTCCCAATTGATAATGTAATTTGAGCGATTACAGACTACGATTAATATGCAGCTTTAAGCATATGATATGTAATCAGCAGTTGAGTTAAAGCTAGAGGATAACTTTGTAGAGTTTCTCCTGTAGTCCCCGTTACTTTTCCTAATTCTTGATTTCCTTCTAGACTACAAAATTGACCTAGGTAAGGTACTTCGTTACACATCATTTTTTCTAGTTCTCTTACTTGTTCTAAATTTGCATGTCCGTCTATTTCTAAAATGTCTACAGGTTTGCCCATATCGCGACTCAAGCCCAAACGGATAGCTGCCCCTAAATGATTTCCTTCTGCGTTAAGAATGGTATTTAACTCTGGATGGGGAATTGTGGGACGCAAAATTAAATTGGCATTGAGTAACAGGTTGTCGCCATTGAGATCGGTTTCGTCGGGAGGATAAAAAGACACAATCATATCTGCCCATTGGCGTTGAGGACGAATAAAAGCTTCTGAATCTGGCTCTCTTTGACGTAGCTGATCTAACACCTGTGATTTGTCATAACCTCTTTTACGAGTGTCGCGTCTTACCTTCCAGGCTGCACGTAAAGATTCTGGAGGAGCTAGATAAGTTTTAACATCATAACTGTTGCGCATTTGAGAGGTAGAGTATCCTAGCAAACCTTCTACAATGACGTATTTACGAGGTTCGATATATTCTGGAGGGTCAAAAGCACCTGTGCTGTGATTGTAAATAGGCTTGAGAATTGCTTGCCCTGCTCGCAGCAAAGCTAGATGCTGTTCAATAATGTCTAAATAATTACAGTCGGGATGAAGTGCTGAAATTCCCATTTTTGCTCTCTGGGCGCGGTCATAACGATGATAATCATCGGTACAGATGATGGTGACATTATCTGTCCCCAATATCTGAGCAATTCCCTTGGTTAAAGTAGTTTTACCTGCTGCACTGTCACCAACTATGCCAAGAATAATATTTTTTTCGTTCATGCATTTCTCCTTCCAGGGAATTATCGCTCAAACATAGGATATATCGAAAGAGTAACAGTTGTAAAACCTAATATTTCTCAAATGCAAAGCTAAACATCAAAAAAGAGACGCAGCAGTTTAGTTGAGCTTTACGTCTCTAAAATAAATTTAATTATTGAAATAATAAAATTAGCGAAATAGGTAAGCGATCGCCACTAACAAAACATTAGCTAAATAAAACACTCCTACAACCTGAGTTTCACTCCAGCCACTTAGCTCGAAGTGATGATGAATAGGAGCCATTTTAAATAGGCGTTTTCCTGTACCGTCGGCTGCTTTTGTCGCCTTGAAGTAACTAACCTGAGCAATGACGGAAAGAGATTCGACAAAAAAAACGCCACTGATTAGGAACAATGCCCAAAGATTCTCGCTACTAAGTCCAACTGCTGCCAACGCACCACCCAAAGCTAGAGAACCAGTATCTCCCATAAATACTACGGCGGGGTTACGATTATGAACTAAAAACCCTAGACAGCCACCACTAAGACAAGCGCAAAAAATAGCTAAATCGGGGCGATCTCGTCCCAGAATTGCCCCTAGTCCCAAGAAGGCGATCGCTCCTGTTCCCGCAGCCAATCCATCGACTCCATCTGTTAAGTTAGTGGCGTTGCTTTCGGCAGTTAGCACAAATATCGCCAACGGTAAAAAAAGCCACCCCAAGGACAAGGTTAATCCCCCTGGAAGATTAACGTTAGTGATAGAAGCAGATTCGTGCCACCAGAGCCAAAGCGCAAAAAATACGCCAAATGCTACCTGTAGCGTTAGCTTCATGCGGGGAGAGATTCCCTTATTAGACTTACGGCGTAATACCTGCCAGTCATCAATCCAGCCAATTAAGCCATAACTTAAAGTCATCAGGCATACGGCAATCAGTTCTGGCGAGATAGCTGTTGAGAGTCCAGCGAAATTGACCCATAACAAAGATAAAATTACTGCTGCTGGAACAAAAAAAATCCCACCCATCGTGGGAGTTCCAGCTTTTTTTAAATGAGCTTGAGGGCCATCTTCCTGAACAACCTGACCCGTCTTGAGCCTAGTCAAAATGGGGACGATCGCTATACCCAACAAGGCGCTAATTAAAGTACAGGTTAGCAAAGGAAACAACAGCAGTCCGAATCGATTAATTGAAATAGAGGTATATTCAAAAGCGATCGCGCTTAAAGTTAAAATGCAGCTCAGAGCAATCAGTAAAATTTTACCTGAAGGATCGATTAATTTCTTTGTAGAAAATGACTTAACATTCACAATTAAATTACGTCAGATTATTGAAAAGATTACTCGTTAAGAATGAGCGATTGTCAGAACTACTAGCTGAATCAGCAGAGAAAAAGCTTGGTTTATTTGCTTTTCCCTGTCAATATTTGTGGGACTTAATTAATCGTCAGTATCATCAATAAAGTCGTCATCCTCACCGTCCATTAATACATCTAAATCATCTTCAGCTTTAACTTTTTCGGTTTCTATGGTTTCACGAGGAATCAAACGATTATTCGCTTTTAACCAATCTAAAAGCGAAGCTTCTTGTTTTAAAGGAATTACGATTGCTGGTTCGTAACGAGGTTCCTGAACCAAAGCAGGGTTTTTATTTTCCATAATTTAAACTCGTCTTTTTGACTGTACCTATAACGATCTTATCTGCTAAAACAAAATTAACCTATAGCAATTTTAAATTTGCGGTCTGTCACTCTGTATTAACACTGTGTACCAATATAGTCTAGCTTATGCAATTTACTGTAACTTTTATCAAGATTTTAGATAGTATATTTTTAAGACCGATTCATATTTTTGCAACACATATCTAAATGCCTAGTTCAATAAATTTAATTTTCACCAAAAACTAGAATTTAAGTCTAGCTGATTTGATTTTGCCAGCCACAAAATTCGACTGATATCGTCAAAGAGTTAGTAGATAGTTTGATGCATTGCTATCAAAACGCAAATACTAAGCTAATATACTGCCTAGTATTCAACATAATTAGCAATTAAAGCAATCGTCTGATTCCTAGTAAACAAGTTGGTGTCAATGGTAGCCTGACACGCAAAAGTATACAATATACGTCTTAACTATCAGCCATGCTGAAATACTTAAATGTTCACATTGATGTTGACTAAAGACGACTATTAGCGGTTCGGTTTTTGCTAAAATTACGATTTTGCCATACGAGTTTTTTATCAATTTTAATTTAGTTGCCAGATCATATTTTTGTCTTAGAGGCTATCTGCTTATGACCGAAAAAGAAGAAAATCCCATAGTTGAACTCTTAAAAACCATAGTATCGGCGGCTATTTTGGCATTTGGGATTCGTGCCTGTGTTGCAGAAGCTCGTTACATTCCATCTGAGTCTATGCTTCCGACGCTAGAAATTGACGATCGCTTAATCATTGAGAAAATTAGCTATCGCTTCCGTAAGCCAGAAAGAGGAGATGTCGTAGTTTTTTCTCCTACAGACACTTTGAAAGAAGAAGATTACAAAGAAGCTTTTATTAAAAGAGTCATCGGCATACCAGGAGACATTGTAGAGGTCAAAAATAATAGTGTATACGTCAATAATCAAAAGCTGACTGAAAAATACATTCTCAATCCTCCTAATTATGATTACGGTCCAGTTAAAGTACCTGAAGGCGAATACTTGGTTTTAGGTGACAATCGCAATAACAGCTATGATTCTCATTACTGGGGATTTGTTCCCCTAGAAAATCTTATTGGTCGCGCCGCATTTCGCTTTTGGCCGCCTGAGCGATTAGGTTCTCTCGATCCTCAGCCTCTTTATCCTGAACAGAAAAAATCAAATCCAGCTTTGTAGTCGAATCTAGACTCAAGCTGATAAATATAAATGCTCCTGCTATCTTTAATAATTTAATTAAACGCAGGAGTAATTCACCAAAAATCAGCTTAATCAATGGAACATACTGCTAACAGAACTTGCTTCATGAATACGCCAAATTGCTTCGCCTAAAAGGCTGGCAACTGAAAGTACTGTCAACTGCTCAAACTTTTTAGATTCTGGAATCGGAATTGTATTCGTAACAATGACTTCTTTAAAAATGCCCTCAGACAATCGAGAAACGGCAGGGTTAGAAAAAACAGCATGAGTAGCACAGGCATAAATGTCTTTGGCACCTTCTTTGCGCAACAGTTTGCCTCCTGCGGATAAAGTACCTGCGGTATCGATCATGTCATCTACTAAAACTGCGGTTTTGCCTGCAACATCACCGATGACGTTCATCACTTCAGCCACATTATGAGCTTGGCGACGTTTATCAATAATTGCTAAGGGAGCATCATTAAGTTTTTTGGCAAATGCCCTAGCCCTTGCCACACCTCCAACATCAGGAGAAACCACCACCAAATCATTAAGATTCTTAGCTGATAAATACTGTAAAATAGCGGGAGAGCCGTAAACATGATCGGTAGGAATATCAAAATATCCTTGAATCTGTGCCGAGTGTAAATCCATGGCTAAAACTCGACTCGCTCCAGCTTCTGTTAGCAAGTTGGCTACCAGTTTGGCAGTAATAGATTCACGACCAGCGGTTTTGCGATCTGCTCTGGCATAGCCATAATAAGGAATTACAGGAGTAATTTGTCGGGCTGATGCTCGACGACAAGCATCAATCATAATCATTAACTCCATGAGATTGTCGTTTCCTGGGTTACAACAGGGCTGAAGCAAATAGACATCCGCTCCGCGAATGGATTCTTGAATTTGAACGTAAAGTTCTCCATCAGCAAACCGTTTGCGTATCATTGGACCCAAGTCCATTCCTATATAGCGGGCTACCTCTTTGGCAAGAGGAATATTAGCAGAACCAGAAAACAATCTAAGACGATTGGAGTCTGATAAGAAGGGAGTCTGCTCCATCGACTGAGGCATTAAGGTAGTACTATGGGTCACGGCAAATATATTTAACTTAATTCAGGGCAATATTATCAATACTAGGACTCTTAATATTTGTTGTAGTTTGGGCAGTTAAAATATCAGTGCTCCTAGTTGAACCTAAAAATAAAAGTAAAGCTTGCAAAAGTTTAGCTTTATTTAAGATTCATGAACGTCATTTTGTTTATTCTTATACTAAATCTTTATGGTTACATTGTATTTTTTTTGAGGATGTATAGCATCAGTACATCTTACTACGATGAATAATACCCCGCCCTAAACCGACGGACTTACTTTTGCAGGAGCTTTAGACGCTAGATGATTACGCCCTCGATCGCAGACTCGGTGTTATTGCTTCAAGAAGTCCTGTTTTTTCAATTTTACTAAGCATTTCTCTTCAATAATATTGGTATTGTAGAACAGTAAGTATAAAAAAAGACTAAAGAAAGCTATTTAAACCTCAAATTATGACAGCATTATTGATAGCAGGTACTGATACAGATGTCGGTAAAACTTTCATTACGATCGCTTTAACTACATATTGGCAAAAATATCGTTTAAATCAAAATAGTAACGTTCAAGATATTTTAAGCATATTTAAGCTAATTCAGACTGGCACTGGAGATGTTGAGTTGTATCACAGTCTATTTGACGATGCTAAAGGGATAGAAATAATTGCTCCGTTACGTTTTGATGCTCCTGTCGCTCCACCCGTCGCTGCTGCCAAGGAAGGAAAAATCATCGAATTAGGTTCCCTCTGGCAAAAATATAGTGCTGCTATACAAAAATCAGACTTAATAATTTTAGAATCTTTAGGTGGTTTAGGCTCTCCCGTAACAAATGAATTAATTGTAGGGAATATTGCAGCAGACTGGCGTTTACCTACGGTATTGGTTGTTCCTGTTAAGCTAGGTGCGATCGCCAATGCTGTGGCTAACGTTGCTCTGGCGCGTAGCCTTAATATTGATTTACGGGGAATTATTCTTAACTGTTCTCAACCCGAAGCGGAGGGGAGAATAGAAGATTTAACTCCGAGCGATCTGATTGAGTCTTTGACACAAGTAACAATTATTGGCACTTTGCCTTACATTAAAGACTTGGCAAATAGGGATAATCTGGCTCGAACGGTTGCTAACTGGGATCTAGAGTTGGTTTTTCCCAAGCCAAAAGTTCATTCTAGAAATACGAAGCTCGGGATTTGAGGAACACTTTAGCTCGGCTGAAGCAATGCAACTTTTGTTCCTCTATCCCTTTAATTAGTTAGTTAATAAAATTAAATCTACCAACTAGATTTAACTACACCAGGAAGCAATCCTTCATGCGCCCATTCTCTAAGAACGTTACGAGATAAACCAAAATCGCGGTAATAACCTCTGGGTCTACCTGTTAACATACAACGATTGCGCTGGCGAGTAGAAGAGCTATCTCTAGGTAATCTTTGGATTTGACGGCTAATTTCCAGCTTTTGCGCCGCAGAAGTAGCTGTACGCAGGCTTTCTTTTAATTCTGCTCTTTTATCAGCGTATTTTTCAATTAAGTGAGCGCGTTTCTTTTCACGCTCTACCATCGCTTTCTTTGCCATAAAAATTTATTGATTTTAATGTGAACACACAGTTTCCTAGTATAACTCGAACTTGAAGTGGATGTATAATTCTTCAACAGCTTAGATTATTTTCCATTTAAAGCAAACAATCTACATGAAGCTAGTTGAAAATAAGTCATAAGTTCTTTCGAGTAAGATAGCTGAAAATACTCAAATACTTATTTATTAATAATTATGAGGATTAGCTCTCATTTTCCAATTAAATTTAATATTCGCAAAATTTACTTGATAATTTAGTTTATGATCGCACGCTGGTAGATAATCATGAAACAGCCAGAACAATGTTTAAATATGGAAGATATTAGACATGAAATTGATACATTAGACCGACAAATAATTGCTGCACTCGGACAGAGATTTGAATATGTCAAAGCCGCAGCTAATTTTAAATCAGATGTAGCAGCAGTAAAAGCGTCGGAAAGATTTAAAACAATGTTAGAGCAAAGAAGAAAATGGGCAGAAATAGAAAACCTAAACCCTGATGTAATCGAAAAAATCTATAAAGATTTAGTGGAATATTTTATCCATGAAGAATTGAAAGAATGGAAAAATGATAATCAATAAAAGAAAGTAAGCTGCAAGCTATTACCAGAGGTAAACTAATTAAGAATTATTAATTCAAGTATTCTTTTGCTGATGGACAGAGATGAACTAGCTGGCAAACATCGCATTGAGGCTTACGGGCTTTACAGACTGCTCTACCGTGATAAATAGTACGGAGCGAATAATTTTCCCATTCTGGCTGGGGTAGTAATGCCATCAAATCCCGTTCAATCTGGATTGGCTGATCGGACTTAGTTAATTTCCAGCGGTTAGAGAGGCGTTTAACGTGGGTATCTACCGTAACTCCTTGAATGTTGCCAAAGGTGTGAGCCGAGACAACATTGGCAGTTTTACGGGCGACTCCTGGCAATTTTAAAAGCTGTTCCATTTCGCTAGGAACTTCGCCATCAAACTGGGTAACGATCATCTGGCAAGCACCCTGAATATTTTTGGCTTTATTGCGATAAAAACCTGTCGAACGAATTAGAGTTTCTAATCGATCGCGATCGCACCCTGCCAAGCTAGCAGCATCAGGTAACTCAGCAAATAGGGTCGGTGTGACTTTATTGACCCGTTCATCGGTGCATTGCGCTGAAAGGATAGTTGCCACCAACAGTTGTACAGGAGTTTCATAGTTTAGGCTACAGGTAGCCTCGGGGTAAAGTTTTGTTAGCAAGGTAAAAATATCGAGCGATCGCTGTTTTAAAATTTTACTAGGCGATCGCTTTCTTTTGGTAGTCTTCTGAGTGGATTTTTGAGAAGCACTATTTGGCATTTAGCTATTGAAATAGATTTTGGAAAAACGCCAAGTTGATTGTATCTCGGACAATAATGAACACGCCCAAACTAAGCAGTAAAACTAAACCAGTCTGCATAATGCCATCCTGTAGCCTGCTGGGTAAAGGTTTTCCTGTAACTCCTTCAACAGTCAAAAAAGCTAGCTGACCGCCATCTAAAGCAGGTAACGGTAAGATATTAATGATTGCCAAATTAATACTAATTAAAGCTCCAAATTGAAACAAGTTGCCCAAGTCATTGCGAGCCAGCTCTGCACCTACAGCGACAATTGCTACTGGCCCTGCCACCTGTTTAGCATTCTCCTGAAAATTGCTAATTAGCTGCCAAAAACCTTTAACAGTTAGCTGAACAATTCTTTGAAATTCATTTGCCCCTGTGGAAAAAGCTTCAACAATATTTACTGCGCGACGGCGCACAATATCTCCATTTGGGGCAAGCATTACGCCGATTTTTCCTTTGCCATCTTGACCGACATCTGGCTCTACATCAAGGGTGACAATTTCAGCGTTGCGTTTAATCGTCAGTCCTAAAGTTTGGTTGGGAGATTTTTGAATTGCTTGACGCAAGTTTTCTAAAGCATCAGCCGAGTCTCCTAATTCCAGATCGTCTATTTTTAAAATAATGTCACCAGGTTTAACTCCCGCCTGAGCAGCGGCAGATTCGTCTGCACTTAATAGCTGGGGAACTAATACCCCTGGCCGGTAGTTAATATCTTGAAACCCTATAGTAGCCGCTTGACCGACTAAAAGAAAGTAAGCAAAAATCAAGTTAGCAATTACGCCAGCACTAATAACAATCGCTCGATCTAGTACGGGGCGATTGCGCAGTAAATTGGGATCGTCGGCAGGGATAGTACTGTCAGGGTCGTCATCGGGAAAGCCTACGTAACCTCCAAGCGGAATTGCTCTAATAGCGTATTCTGTCTCTGAACCTTGATATTTTAAAAGAGTTGGACCAAACCCGATCGAGAAACGGTTTACTCTGATTTTTTGTAACCGCGCTGCTGCAAAATGACCAAACTCATGAACTACGATTAATAGGAGTACGACTGAAATCGCCGCTAGTACTGACATATTTTAAAAATATTACTTTTATTAGTGTTTTGTACGATTTACTATTTTAGAACATTCTTTTACCTATCTTGATACTGTAGGGGGTTGTAGCATGATTGATAATTTAATTTGGCAACAAAATAGCAGCGAGCCAAACAATAGAGATAACTTAGATGCGATCGCTCAGTGGTGGTCGAATTTAGCTGGAAAAGAGGTTGCTTGGCAACAGCGTTTAATTGCCGCCAGTGGAGACTTACAAGACATCAATTGGCAACCACAGAAGTTCGACGAAAAGTTGGTTTTGCAAACACCACAGCTTAGAGGTATTACGATCTATTGGTGCAACGATCAAACTACAGACGAGCGCAATATTACCCCCAGTAAACTGCAATTAAACTTAACTAAACAACAGCTATATGTTTTTCCTCAATCTCAATCTCAGGTAATAATTAGGATTAGTTTGCCTGAAAGTGTATATCAAAAGCTTAATTTGTTGAATCCGCAAATAGCAGCAACGCTCAAAGACAACGGCGCAATGATTCTACTACGGGATGAGGCGCAAAAATTAGAAATAAGAGTAACCTTGAATAGTGCAAGATTGAAGCAGTTGCTCGATCGCCTTAGCAACACAGACAACTAAATGAATTGTTAATTGATGACAACTAATGTAATGAACGATTTTTGGGATCGAGTCCTTGACTTTTGTGTGCAAACTACCGCCACAATTAGCGATCGCCTGATGCAGGACTTTGGTAAAATCCAGGCAAACGCGAAAGAAGACGGCAGCTTAGTTACCCAAGCCGATCGATGGTCAGATCGGCAAATTAGAGAGGCGATCGCGCTTACTTTCCCCCACCATGGCGTGTTAACGGAAGAAACAGTTCATATCTTTCCTGACAATGATTGGTGCTGGATTATCGATCCCATAGATGGTACAACTAACTTTGCCCGTGGTGTTCCTCTATGGGCAATATCTTTGGGACTGCTTTACAAGGGAATACCTGTATTTGGCTTTGTTTATGTCCCGCCCATAAAACAGACATTTCACGGCTACTGGTATGGCGAATCAGGACTGTCTGGCTACAAAGGTGCATATCTCAACGGTCAAGCAATACATACTAGTCGAGAATATCCTAACGGTACTCAATTGTTTAATCTTTGCGCTCGTAGTAAAGCTATCTTGAAACAGCCCTTTCCCTGTAAGGTAAGAATGCTCGGAGTGGCTAGCTACAACTTACTTTTAGTCGCAGCAGGGGTAGCTATTGGCGGTGTAGAAGCTACCCCGAAGATTTGGGATATAGCTGCCGTATGGGTCATTATTAAGGCTGCTGGGGGTGATTTTGTATTTATAGATGACAAATCTAGATTTCCGCTAGAGCCTGGACAAGATTACAGCCAAGTTTCTCTTCCTAGTTTGGGCATCTGTCGGAGTGAATTAATACCGAAATTTAAACCATTAGTAGAGTGCGTTTTACCTGCTTCAAAATAGCGTTTAATTTTTATTAGTTTGTCAGAGAACATTGCATTTCCTGATGGGTGTAGATCAATTGAACTTAGCAATGAATTTTATCGTCTAGCTTGCTGCTTATTTGTCAGTCATTTCTGAATTAAACTCGTTGAAAGAACGGCGTTTTAAAAGTTGAGATTCAGAACGTGGCAGCAGATCGAAAACTTCTCGCAGCGCGTCATCAATCTCTTCATAGGGGACTTGTCCTTTACCGTCATAAACTACTTTTCCTTGTTGATCGAGGATTACTGTTTCGGGTACAACACCGCCGTAATAATAAGCTGGTTCTTGGGGAGAATATTGTTCTTTATTTACAAAAGAATCAACGCTAACAGGAATAATACTGGCTGCTCGATCATAAAATTGTTGAAGACGGGTGACTATAATCGAAAACTGTTTACAATCACTGCTGTCATCAACATAAAATACTAAAATAGCTGGTTTTTTTCGCTTTAAAGAGGTGGCCAGATCCATGCGAGGAGGAATTAAAGAACCATTACCTCCATACAAGATAAAAATATTACCATCATAGCGATCGTTGTTGATAGCTGCTAATGCTGGAGTCCAGCCAGCCAAGATACTAATTATTAAGATTAACCAACAAACAGCCAACCTAGCCAAAGACAGACGTAATTGTCGTAATTGTGGTTTCTCTGGACACACCAGAGCGAAAAGATTTTTATATTCTAAAAGTAAAGATTTTAGCAACCTGATTAAAATCATTCTTGAGATAAATTTATTTGATTATTAAAAAAAACTTGACTACTAATTTGCCGAATCCAAGTTCGTGCAAAAGTAAAATTTTAGATCATTTCAAGTTTATCTTTCTTTGGTCAACCAATTTTAGAGAATTAGATTATTGGGCAGTACTGATGTACAAAAGTCGATTTTAGCGATCGCTTAGCTATGAATAAAAATTATCACCCACAAAAGCAAATTGCGGTCGAACTGATCGCCTACGGTAGTCGAGAATATCAGCAAGCTTGTCAACTGCGGTACGAACTATTTTTTGCCGAACATGGTTTGCCTTGGGATGTTGTTCTAGATGAACACCATGCCGAGTATTTTCATGCAGCTATCTTGATTCAAGACTACGTAGTTGCTTACGGTCAACTAGTACCTCATAGCAGTCAAATCTACCAAATCTGCCAGATGGTAGTTAAACCGAATTATCAAGGTCAAAATTTAGGCAGACAAATACTTTTTACTCTGATTAAAATAGCTAAACAAGAAAAAGCGATCGCTATAACCCTTAATGCCCGACTCACCGCCGTTGGATTCTATCAAAATTTAGGCTTTCAAACCTGTGGCGCACAATTTCCCTCGACCACTACAGGAGTTATTCATATTCAGATGAACAAAAAATTGTAATTAACGCTAATTTCTGAGTCAATTTAGCCCGTTTGAGGCACTCGTTCTATTTGTGCGTAACCACTAAATAACAACATTTCTCCTTGTGTTTGCAAGCGATTGAGACGTAACTTTACCCCATCGAGATTAAATCGGTCTAAATCAACCATTTCGTTGAGAATTTCTCCTAGAGCGAGAGTCAAATCCTGGGAAATATTTTGTAACTCAGGGCAAATATCATCCGGCTCAAACTGAACCTCTTCAAACTTTACTCTTTTTCGCTTGCCAATACTCAAAATACAGCTCAAGCTGACAGGAACAACAGTCTCTTTCCAACTGGCTTTGGCTAGCAATTTCACTTTATTTTCGGGCAAGAGTTGCACTTCAACATCTGTAAAAGAAACAGGTTCACCACCAGATATCTCAGTTAAGCCATCAGGAGTTAGATCTTCCAAACGTTTTCTAACTAAATCCGCTTCAAAAGATTTGTTGATATCAGCTTGAGATAATTTTACTTGAGCGATCGCCTGAGTTGGCTGCTTGAGAGCTATTTTGCCTTGAACTGCTGAACCAAAATCTATTGCCACCGAGTCAGTTTCAAAAGACATTTCTTCAGTGCGAAACTGCTTACGAATTACTAGACCGCGACCACTCATTTTAAAGCTGTCGATTGTTCCCTGGAGTAGCTTGCTAGACGGGTTACATTTAACCGATACTTCTACTGACTCACTACGAGTAAATAAGTGCCGGATTGTATTGCTTGCGACAGTATTGATGAGATTTTCGCCCCAATCTCCGCCTTGTTTATTACCAAATCCAACAAATCCACCAAACATAAAGCTATAGGTTGAGTTACTCTTACCTTGTAACAAATTATTAAGAAGACAGCAATTAAGATTGTAGCTCATTAATGGCTAAAACCCAGTCTGCTATGAGAGTATTTACTTCTTCTGGAGATTCATCATGGGGACAATGACCAGCTTCGAGATAATATTCTTTTAATTGAGGATAGTACTGGCGAAATTTTGTCCCTTTTTCCCTAGCATTAATCCAAGGATCTTTTTCTCCCCACAAAAGCAGTAGAGGACATTCCATCTTCTTTAATAACACATCTACTTTTTCTCCTTGAGAAGTTTTGAACACGGCATTAAATACCTCTGCTGCTCCGCGATCGCAGGAAGGACGGTAGATATCTTCAACCAATTGCTCGGTTACAGCACTGGGATCGAAATAAACATTATTCAAAGTCTTACGAATTATAGAGCGACGGCGGACATATTGGAATAATAAAAAACTTGCCCACGGCTGCAAAAGGACTGAACGCAATAACTTTTGGAGCGAATTTGCCGAAGATTGCTGTTGTGAATTTTCTTCTGTACCAGAAAAAGGCCCTGCACTATTAAGTAGAATTAAACCCATCGTCGATTGGGGATATTCTGCTGCTACACATAAAGAAGCATAACCACCAAGAGAATTCCCTGCCAATACTGTAGGCTGCTTGATCACCTCCGTAATAAAATCATGTAGTTGTTCTTGCCAAAGGTTACCGCTATATTCTTGTTTTGGCTTGGCTGAACGTCCAAATCCTAATAAGTCGATCGCCCAAACCTGAAACTGTTCTTGTAACTGGAAAATATTTTTACGCCAATGATCGGTAGACGCGCCAAAACCATGTACTAATAGTAAAGGTGGTTTCTTAGATGGTTCTCCAGCACAGACATAATAAATAGAGTTGCCTCGCCATTGCCAGTAAGTACCTGGAAAAGATTGCATGGTTGGTGGATAAATTGTCGGCATTTTAAATTTAAAATATTCTATTATTAACTTGTGTTAACTTCTTTATTGTACAGTTTTGTCTGATTGAGGGTGTTCTCAAAAAACAATTTTAATCATGACTGAGTTATTAATAAGGTTGATAAAGTTAAGAAAATTAATAGGTTTGACTAATATAAAGTGTAGTTCAAGTTTTTTTGGGCTTAAATTAAAATAGAACTGTAAAAAACTCTGCCAATATGGGCTGCAATTACCTAATGGCGATGGCTTAAAGTTTAGGTAATTAAAAAAATCCTCAAAAAACTACATGAGGAATTGTTCAACAAAAAAAAGAAATTTTAAAGGAGAAATAGTTGTGTCCCTGGGAACTTCTGTAATAGATAAAAGTTCAACTTCAACTGTGCGCAAGCACGCACCGCGCTATAAAGTTTTACTCCATAATGACGATTTCAACTCAATGGAGTATGTAGTTCAGGTTTTAATGGAGACTGTCAGCGGTATGACTCAGCCTCAAGCAGTTAATATTATGATGGAAACTCACAATAGCGGAGTTGGTTTAGTTATTACCTGTGCATTAGAACACGCTGAATTTTATTCCGAAACTCTGTGTAATCATGGCTTGACCAGCACCATTGAGCCTGACGAATAATTAAGCTTTGATAATGTTATGGTTAGGCTTGTTAACCATAGATAATTAATTGCCGTATACTTCGAGATTTAAAAAAATATCCCAATTCTCAACACCAATAAGATTAATCATCTTTATTGGTGCTTTATCCTGTTTATGGCTACCCCTAGCAATGCCAATTTACTGGCTACTACGCGAAGATAGTAATTTAGTTAGTATTTTAACTATGACATTGCTGTTTGGAGAATTGCTGGTTTTGTGGCGATTTTGGGGCAGGTTGGTATATGGTGAAACGCATATTTTTGCTCACTATGGTTTAGTTAGCAATACTAAAAATGGTCGAGAATTTCTTCAAGGTTTAGCGATTGGCTTTTGGCTGTGCCTGGCTTTATTTATTTTAGAAGTACTTGTAGGGTGGATAGAAGTTGTTACACCTTCAGTTAATCTGATTAAAATTACTGTCGAAGGCTTTTTCAGTGCAGTGGGAATCAGCTTAGCAGAAGAATTGTTGTTTCGTGGCTGGTTACTTGATGAGCTACAGCGAGATTACGAGCAAAAAATTTGTCTTTGGGTTAGTGCGATCGCTTATGCCATAGCTCATTTTTTCAAGCCGATTGAGGAGATAATTCGCACTGCGGTAACTTTTCCCGCTTTAGTTTTGCTGGGAATAGCTTTGGTATTAGCTAAATATCGGCATGGCGATCGCTTGGGCATCTGTATTGGTATTCATGCAGGGTTAGTTTGGGGCTACTACATTGTTAATGTTGGTCGGTTGGTTGAATATACTAATCGAGTTCCAGTCTGGGTTACGGGAATTGATGCTAATCCAATCGCTGGGTTAATGGGACTGTTTTTTTTATCGGGTTTAACTTTGGGGGTAATATCCAGGGATCAATGTAAATAGGTATCGCGATTGTTCTATTGCAGGGAGATTGTGTTTGGGTTAGTGCGATCGCTTGGGGATATTATTATCAAAAACTCACTAACAACACATACCAACAACTTCATCCTCCATCCACATCGATTTTTAGACTATTTTCCTGCCTCAATTGCTCGTAAGGCAGCCTTAATCAACTGAAAATAAGGCTCTTTAGTTACATTAACTTCTTGAGCTTCGTCTCTGGTTTTACCCAACAAGCCTGTGCGATCGCCTTGACTAACCGCTAAAATTTTGCCGCGATCGTTTCTAATCCGCAATTCTTTAACTGTTTTACTGCATACATAAATTCTCCCACTATAGGTAAACACCGCTTTTTGGACATTACCATTTTCAATTTTTTTATTCAAAACAATAATATTGTTGTTTGGTTGTGATTGAGGCAGTTTAACCCCGACTAACTCTAATTCAATATTAGTATTGCCCTGCCAGTGATTCTCTTGCAACTTGTAAGCAATGTCTAAACATTCGGGTAACGGACAGTATTCGCCCCATCGCCAAGCTACGGCTTTAATTTGAGTTGAAGAATCGGGTTCTTGTAAAGTTAACTTTAAATGACTTTGAGTTTTACCGATCGCTCTTTGCTCGACAACTTTAACATTGGGTGTCCAGAACACAGGGGTGCTATTGCCAATACCCCAAGGCTGCAAGCTTTCAATTTGTTGATAAAGTTCAAAATCAACCTGTCCTAAGCTAGCTTGAGCGTCTATTTTTACCAGTGGTTTAAGGTGTTCCACTTCCAGGCACATATAAGCAAACTCACTTAGTCTTTGTTTCACCTGTTCTAAATTATCGGCGGCAAAACTAAAGCCACCCGCTGCGCGATGTCCGCCAAATTTGCCTAATAAATCGCTGCAATAGTTAAGAGCATCAAATACGTTAAACTCATCAATACTTCTAGCAGATCCGCGAATCATTCGAGGAGATGTTGGCGCATCTGCTTCTACTGGCTCATGATCTTCATAAGTACCAATAAACACAGGGACACCATAACGTTCCACTAATCGCGATGCGACTATACCAATCACGCCATGATGCCAGCCTGCTGCTACTACTACCAAAACTCGATCACGCTGCCAAGAAATCGGTGTAGATTCAACTAGAGCGATCGCTTCTTTTTCAATTTGCTCACATAGTTGACGACGATGCTGATTGATTTGTTCGCACTGCATCGCCCTCATCTTGGCTACTTCAGGATCGTCGGTAGTTAGTAGCTCAATGACCATTTGTGGATCGCCAATTCGCCCTACAGCATTAATTCTAGGCCCTAAGCGAAAGCCAATATCATCGGGTTTGAGCTGTTTTTGCGCTTCATCTACTCCCGCTACCTGCATTAATGCTTGAATACCCAGTAATTGTGAATTAGGCAAGGCTCGTAAACCACGCTTGAGCCAACGGCGATTAACCCCCACTAAGGGGGCAAGATCGGCGATTGTTCCCAGGGTAAACAGTTCCATAATGGGGTTAGTTAAACCCTTTAATTTGCCTAGGCTTTGAGCAGTAGCGATCGCTAAAATATAGGCTACTCCTACCCCTGCTAATCCTTTGTAGGGAGAACTATCTGGTAATAGCTTGGGATTAAGAATGGCATCGGCGGGAGGGAGTTTTTCTGGCAAGTCGTGATGATCGGTGATAATTACGCTTAAGCCTAACTCGATTGCCCTGGCAACAGGTTCATAAGCAGAAATACCGTTATCTACCGTGAGAATCAAACCGACACCGTTTTCGGCAAATTCTTCAACGATTCGATTATTAATACCGTAACCGTCTTTCATGCGGCTGGGAATAGCATAATCTACCTTTGCTCCCAAATGTTTTAAGGCGCGTAACAGTAATGCAGTACTAGTCATGCCATCAGCATCATAGTCTCCACAGATGGCAATTTGTTCTTCATCAGCGATCGCATTCTTGATTAGCTCAACGCTTGCCTCTAAATCCACAAACTCCACCAAGGGAGAAGGCAAATCCTGAGATTCTGGCTCAATGTAGGTGTGAGCTTCGTCAGCTGTAGCTATATCGCGATTAATTATTACCTGCGCTACCAAGGGCAATAAGCCAGTAGAAACGCTTAACTCCTGAGCTTTGTCGGGTTGAGGCGTGGCAATGTGCCATCTTTGGTTTGGCAAACGTTGACGAAGAGGATAATCTTGATAGGCTTGGCGATCGCTCATTACGAGAATTTAAAGATTTACAGGGGCAACCAAAAGTATAGCAAGATTAGCTCTCAGCCTTTAAAACAGTTTAATCGAGTGGCTAGTTGCTAAAATTTTCGGCCGATTCCAATTCTTCTGGTCCCAAATTTGATTTGATTAACTGTTGCAGCTGTTTTTTCCAATCTCGACCAAGCTGCACCGTAATGTCAGAATTAAGTTCTCCTGTACTTTCTACCACCACTTCTCCGACACCGAGAATTGAACGCACTTGTTCGGCTGCTTCATCATCTCCTGATTGAGCAATCACTCTAGTTTTAGCCAAGGGATCTTGCCAATTTTTGCTAGCGTTTACTCTGGTGTAACCTGCTTCTCTAAGCTTATCTAAAGCTGACTGTAACACTTCTTGATTCTCGGTGCTGTCCTGCACTGAGATTCTCATGCGAGGATTACTGATGTCGGGTATACCTTCTAAGCTAGCATATTGGTTATTAGCAATCGCCCCGTCATCTCGATCTCTAGGTAAATTAAAATGCTTAGTCATTAACTGATTAATATTCTGATAGTTAGGCAGCCAATAGCTAACAGATTCATCGGCGCTATTAAAGTCTCCAGGTAACATCATCATTTTGATTTGAGATCGCTCAATTTGCGAAGCGAAATTTGATAAAGCCATTAATTCTCGAACAGTTAAATTAGTATCTAAATGAGATTGAATTATCGCAAGTAATTTAGGAATTTTAACGACCGTGGCGGGTTTAAGCGTTTGCTCTACTGCCGAACGCATCAACATTTGCTGGCGTTGCACTCGCGAGATATCGCCATACTCATCATAGCGATAACGTAAAAATTGCATTGATTTGTCGCCATCTAAATGCTGAATGCCTTTTTTCAGGTCGATATAGAGATGTTGGCTAAAGTCGTTGTACTTCATATCTTTAGGTACATTAACCGTAACCCCACCCAAAGCGTCAATTAACTTTTCCACTCCCTGAACGTTAACCCGCACATAGCGATCGATATTTATACCACCCAGCAATTCACTCGCTACCGCGGCAGTTAAAGCAGGACCACCATATTTATTAGCATGATTAATTTTTCTGACGCCATATCTTTCAATATAAACACGGGTATCCCTGGGAATAGATAACACGGACACTTTCTCTTGTTTGGGATCGAACCTCAACAGCAACATACTGTCACTTAGACCCTCAAACGAGTTGACTAAGTATTGATAGCCAACATCTTTTTTTTGGTATTTAATTCCTTCATTGTCTAAGTCAGAACTAATAACCTTGATCCCTAAGACTAAAATATTTACAGGACGTTTTAATTCTGGCAGGTTTAGGTTTTTAGCAGTCACTGTTTCTGTTTGACTAAAAACTTGTTGTTCTTCGTTACTCAGGTTTGCTTGCTGTAAGGGGGATGCAGTCGATAGAGCTACGGCTAAAAATGCACCAACTGCTGCCGAAACGACAGATACACTAGCCAAACCAAACCCAACTAAAATAGCTCTTCTCTTGTTCAATTTCTTCTTTTGGTTTTTAAGGGGGTAGTTAATCGAATTAGATTGAGCAGTAGTTTTCTTTCCCGAAGGAGTTGATTGATAGGCTTTTCTAAATGGCACTGTATACCCTCACGCTAAATAAAAATTAAGATATGTATAAACACAAATGTAATTTGATTGATATTAACAGCTATTTGCCAGAAAAAATACCCAGGCTAAAAACTACAATCAAGACCAACTGAACGAAAATTTTAACTAATAATTCATTTTGCTTGGTTACTGCATACTCAGAAAATATTGACTAATTTTAGCTTCTTTATTAGAGTAACGACAGGTTCGCTGCGCCAGCAATTTTAACGGTCTATTATCTTGCCAGATAATTGTTAAGACTTAGTTCATCTCGTTGCGAGAAAATAAACTTTGTTTGCCCAAACGAGACATGAGAAAAGTACAGGTCAAAAAATAGACTGTAGTAATCATGGCATTAGCGTAAAGCAGACGGAAAGATACGATTTCCGACGAGGCATTACCTGCACCCCAAGAAAATAGACCGTAGCAACTTAGCCAAATCAGAATAAGATTAATCGATAGTCGGCTAATTTTTTGTTGCTGGCGCAGCGAAGTTGTCGCGTTTGTCATATCTTCTTCTGAACTGAGTGAAGGATCGCTTTTAGCTCGATATAGAGTCCAGATAGCGGGAATTACCCCCACAATTGGTAGGAGATAAATCCAAAGCTGAAGATGTTGCTCGGTTTTTCTTTGAATATAAAATTGCTTGCTCATGATATTTTTACTAAATCGCCGATTCAGGTGTAATGCTCGAACCAATTAAAAGTAAGATTAGCGCGATTGTCTTAGCTGGAGGAGAAAGTTCTCGCATGGGAAGAGACAAAGCTCTGTTAGATTTGGGTGGCAACACGCTGCTAAATCATGTTTGTTCGATCGCCAGTGAATGCGCTAGTCAAACTTATGTGGTGACACCTTGGATTGAAAAATATCTGAGTGTCGTTCCTTCTAGTTGCCAATTAGTTAGAGAAAAGCTAATTTTAAACTCCAAATCTAATATTCCTCTAATTGGTTTTATTCAAGGAATGCAGCTAGTTAAGACAGAATGGGTCTTATTATTAGCTTGCGATTTACCTTATTTGTCTTCGTCTCAAGTAAAACAGTGGTCGCTAGCTTTGGCAACAGTATTACCCACAGAAATTGCCCTTTTGCCCCGCAGTGTTAAAGGATGGGAGCCTTTATGTGGTTTTTATCGTCGCAGATCCCTCGCTTCACTGAAAGCCTATCAGGGAAATGGAGGTCAATCTTTTCAATCTTGGTTAGCCGTACATCCCGTGAAAGAATTATCATTAAGCGATCGCCACTGTCTTTTTAACTGCAATACTCCCGAAGACTGGGAATCAGTATAAGGATCAAGGCTAAAAGCCAGCAATTGGTCACGAAAAAGTTATTGTCTAAAATAGACAACACTTTAAAATTATTACTAAAGTACTAAAGTAAGAAGTTTTAAAAATGCCCAAACCTACTCAGGCTCACTTAGAGCGAACCATCAATAAAAACGATTCCCTAGAAGTCAGGCAAAAAACCCTCAGCCAGATGCAATACTATATGGGAGCAAAATTAGTCGAGGTCAGGATAGATCCTCAAAAAGTAATTTATCGTTGGTCAATTAAAAATCAGGCAGACCAGCAAATCTGTACCCTCAGCGCTTTTTGGGGCGAATCTCAACGCAAGCTGCTTTCTGGGGAAGAACCCCTAACTGGAGAAGAATTAACTAACTGTGCTAGAGCCAACGCTTCGGCTGGCGTAGAAATGGCTGCCAAGCTATGTGGCTTTGGTTCAGATACGGCGGGTTTCCAAACCAAGTTACAAAAAACTGCTCGAGAATTAGAACTGCCCTTAAATTCATTTAAGCAGTTAATTCCCTAATTAACTTCAGACTGACATTGATTTTTCAACTATGTCAGGTATAGCATCTTTAGAGCTATGGTTACTGAAAGAATCTTCAAATTTTACGGGGGTCAAATTTACGGCACAAGCCTTTAATTCTGGCTGCAAAGAAATAGGACAGGCTTCTGGATGAGTCAGCAGATTTGCCTCACCGTTGTCTGTCCACAATGCCCCCCAATGCATTGGAACAAAGACCGTACCAGGAACGATCGCTTTGGTAATTTTAGCTGCAAAACGCCCTCCGCCTCGGCGCGATCGCACTTCAACCATGGTTTGCTCTTCAATACCTAGTTTGGCAGCGTCTCTGGGGTGAATTTCGATAAATGACTGAGGTTGCTTCTTCATGATTTTTTCAATCCGCCCCGTGCGAGTCATAGTATGCCAGTGTTCATAGAGGCGACCTATAGTTAAAACAAAGGGATATTTAATATCAATGGGTTCAGCTAATCCTTTGGAGTGCAAAGCAGTGAATCTGGCTCGTCCATCAGGAGTATTAAATCGACGATCGGTATAAAGTCTTTTAGCTACAAAAGTTTCTTCTTTACCTTTGAACAAATTGGAAAACAAACCTTTGGCTGGCTCACTATTGTCAGCGACATTGTTGGCAGTATCACAGGTCAAAGCAATGTTTGGCAATTTATGGTTATCGATTTCTTCTAAAGGACAGGGCCACTGGATAGCTCCCTGTTGACGTAATCTCCCGTGACTCAAGCCACTCATATCACAGGGACGACCTTTAGTTAAGCTGACAAACTCTTGATAAACTTGAGCGGAATTAGCAAAATTAAACTCTTTGGTAAAACCTAAACGACGACCAACCTCGGCAAAGATCTCCCAATCTGGTCGAGCTTCTCCTGGTGCTTGGCGAAACTTGGAACAAAGGGTAACAACCCTTTCGGAGTTAGTCATAGTGCCAGTTTTTTCGCCCCACTGGGCTGCGGGTAAAACCACATGGGCAAAGCTAGCCGTTTCCATCGGATAGTAAGCATCCTGTACGATAGTGAAAGGCGATCGCAACAAGGCTTTTTTGGTTCTAACCAAGTCAGGCATACTTACCGCAGGATTGGTCGCAGCGACCCAAAATAGCCCAACGTCTCCTGTTTCCAAACCAGTAATCATACTCCAGACATCTTTACCAGGAACAGGGTTGATCCTACCTGGAGGTAGCTGCCAGGCTTGCTCTAATTCTGCACGATGACTAGGATTTTTAACTGCTCGATAACCAGGAATCAGATGAGAGAGTCCTCCTGTTTCTCTACCCCCCATAGCATTAGGCTGTCCTGTAAGGGAAAATGGTCCCGCCCCTGGTTTCCCAATGTTGCCCGTCATTAAGTGTAGGTTAATAATACTGCTGACTTTTGCCGTTCCCTCAGAAGATTGATTTACGCCCATCGACCAGAGTGACAAAACTTTTTCTGATTCTGCCCAGTAGCGGGCTGCTTGTTCTAAATGATCGATACGGATACCGCAGCGACGAGCGACTAGTTCGGGAGGATAGTCTTTAATTACCTGAGTAAAATTGCTAAAGCCTTGAGTGCATTCATCAATAAATAAAGTATCTAGTTCGCCCCAACGAAGCAACAGATGAGCAATGCCGTTGAGCAGATCTATATCTGTGCCTGGCTGAATTGCTAAATGTAAGTCTGCATCCTTTGCTGTTTTAGTTTCACGCGGATCGACCACAATCATTTTGACCTTGCGGTTTTTCTTGTGCTGCATCCGTAAACGATTATAGACAATAGGATGACATTCAGCGGTGTTCGTGCCAATCAGAAAGGCACAGTCGGTTAACTCCAGATCTTCGTAGCACGAAGGAGGACCATCCGAACCCAGGCTTTGGATATATCCTGACACTGCAGAAGACATACACAGACGGGAATTGGCATCAAAATTATTTGTACCCAAGCAGCCTTTAAGCAGTTTTTGAGCAATATAGTAATCTTCGCTTTGAAACTGTCCCGAACCATACATACAAATTGCATCTGAACCCCGAGTATCTCTAACTTTTTTAATTCGAGCTACTATTCGATCTAATGCCTCATCCCAACTAACTCGCTTAAATTCTTGATCTAAGCTATTCCGCATCAGCGGATATTTGAGGCGGTCTTTATCCAAGGATTCAGCGACTGTACCACCTTTAACACATATTTTACCTTTACTGGACGGATGAGAGCGATCGCCTCTAACTTGCCAAAGCGGATTCCCTTGATTGTCTCTTTGAATCGATTTTCCTGGTTGTGCTGGAGGTAAAACTTCTAGTCCACAGCCAACACCACAGTAGGGACACAGAGTTTTTATTGGTTCGCTCACTTTCCTTCTCTCTCAGTTAAATATTTACAGATGTTAAAAGCTTATTTATCTAGGTTTCTTAAGACTTTTGCCAGGTTATATCTTAAAATTCGCCATGATTGCTGCTAATAATCATACTTAATTGAAATTTTTTTTTAGTTTTCTCTAGCAACCAAAAAGTGCCGAGAATACTTGCTTATGTTCTCAGCACTAAATTAGTATTAGTCGCTCATTACTGATTAGATTTTTTCAGGCTCTAAAGTAGGCTCAAGTAACGATTTTTCTTCATCATGATGAGCCTCGGCAAATGAACCCTTGGGTTCTTTGAGAACTACAAAACATAATCCTGCAACGATTAACGCTGTTACACCCATAATTTGGAAAAAGCGCGCATCTGCTGCTGCTTCAATGGCTGGAGAAGGATCGGCTCCACCACCTAACCAACCAGGAAGCAAACTAAAAATTGTCAAATAAGCTACTGCTCCAACGTTACCGTATGCTCCCACATTACCAGCCACCTGACCAGTTACACGTTTTTTAATTAAAGGCACGATCGAAAACGTAGAACCTTCCCCTGCTTGCACAAAGAAAGAGCAAGCCATAGTCAAAACAACCGCAGCAGGTAAAAACCAGCCGCTGCCGACTTGGCTCAAAAGTAGATAGCCAATACCCATACAGGCTGTTAAGACACCCATGGTCATTTTACGACTACCTAATTTATCAGAAATCAAACCACCGCCAGGACGAGCAGCTAAGTTCATGAAAGCGTAGCTAGAGGCAATCATCCCCGCGGCAGCTTTAGATAAATCAAATGTCCCTTCAAAAAAGGCAGGAAGCATGGAAACTACAGCTAGTTCTGAACCAAAGTTAACAACGTAGGTCAGCTCTAAAATTGCTACCTGGGAAAAATCGTAGCGATCTTCTGCGGGATAGCGTTTCTTGCCTGTCATCAGGTCTTTGTTTACTGCCCAGCAATTATAAGCTTGGAATAAATATAATCCTAGTAAAGCAAACCAGATAATATACATTGTGCCTGTGCCATACAGACCCAACTTCATTAATCGCCAAGCAACCAGCATCAAGATTCCAGTTAAAGGAACATTCATCAACATTAAGAACCAGAAATCTTTTTTGGTGGTAACTTCTAGACCTCTAGCACTTTTAGGACGACGATACACTTTGCCAGGAGGAGTATCTTTGGCGTTTAAGAGATAGAAAATTCCATAGAGAGCAGCGATAATACCTGTGGAAGCGATCGCAGCACGCCAGTTAATGCCCGAACCAGGCGCACCGAATGACAACCAGCCAGCGAAAATAGCTAATGTAAATGCGGAGAAAGCAGAACCAAAGTTACCCCAGCCACCATAAATACCTTCAGCTAGACCGATTTCTCTAGGCGGAAACCATTCTGCAACCATGCGAATTCCAATTACAAAACCCGCACCAACAATACCAATCAATAAGCGAGAAATCACTAGCTGACTAAAGTTTTGTGCCGAGGCAAACATGATACAGGGAATTGAAGCATACATTAGTAGCAAAGAATAAGTTAGTCGGGGACCAAACTTATCGAGCAACATCCCAATAATAATCCGAGCAGGAACAGTTAGAGCTACGTTACAAATAGCCAGAGTTTTGATTTGTTCTCCTGTTAAACCCAGGTCGGCTTGGATAGTAGTTGCCAGAGGGGGCAGATTGAACCAAACTACAAATGTTAAA
Source organism: Coleofasciculaceae cyanobacterium (assembly GCA_036703275.1). Taxonomy (NCBI): domain Bacteria; kingdom Bacillati; phylum Cyanobacteriota; class Cyanophyceae; order Coleofasciculales; family Coleofasciculaceae; species Coleofasciculaceae cyanobacterium. Next base: position 88,285 of record DATNPK010000098.1, read on the forward strand.
AAGAATGCAAACCAAGTAATATGTAGAATTTTGTATCTACCCTGGAATTGCCACATTTCTCCGAGCATTATTTACCTTCCTTTAATGTTTAAAATCACCATATTTAATGCCTAAAACTTAGATATCAAATACTAAAGCACTGCAAAATTATTAAATGTCTATTTATTTGCTTTTTAATTTACTTATTGCATAGGTAAGATTTGCCGCTCAAACTATTTATCTTGATCGAGCATCTTCAAGAACTATAGAAGTTGTCTCTAATTCTTAAGATGTGTTTATCTTGGGGTAATAATTACATTTACCAATAGGTTTTATAGTATATTTAGATACAAAACTTCTTCGATAAGTAGTTTGATATGTGTTTTTTACATAACTACGATACTTTTATTGCATATATTGAATTAAGCTTTTTTGGCATAACTCGAAAATAGCAGAAAGAAATGATTTGAAGCGTCTAAGTTAATTTGAAAAATCGGTAATTTTTTTAGCTAGCTCTTTTTGTAGCATCAAACCTGATCAACTTTAATCGAGCTAATTAATTTATTTTTAAGGTCAATCAAAATGGTGCAATCAAGAATGAACAAGCTGTATGCTAACTAGCTTAATTTTCAATTAAGGCGATCGCCTTTGCATATTTAGTCACTTTCCAACGTATTCAAAAGTGTATTCAAAAGTTAATTAATCAGTTTACGGTCTAGAAATATTATGTCTAAACAATTATTATCTTTAAGTATTGTGGCAAGCATCTTGATTCCTAACATTGTTTTAGCCGAACAGGTAGTTGTGCAGCAGGGAAGCACCAATGCTACAGCCATAGGCAACCATAACTTTGCTGCTAGCAGTGTTGAGCAGTCCGCAACTCAAAACCAGTCTGCTAACCCCAATGCCTATATTAACGAGCAAGGACAGACTGTTGTTCAACAGGGACAAAGTAGTGCTGCTGCTGTTGGTCAAGACAATGTAGTAATCAGTGAGATTGAGCAAAATAGCGTACAAAATCAATCTGGCAACTATGGCGATCCTAACAATCAGCAAGCAATACAAAATGCCACCGATAATGCAGCAGCAATCGGCCAGCAGAACACTATTATCAACACTACTGGACAATATAACCTACAAAATCAGTGGAGCTATTAGTATTAGATCGAGAAAGGCAACAGGGACAAGTTCAGGGGAGATAATTTAACTGTTGTATGAGTCTATGAATAAGCCACTAGCTTACCCTTCGATTCTCAACCCAGGTTTTAACCTAAAAAAAGCCTCAACTCAAGTTGAAATGTTGGCATAGGCAGTACTTTCTGGGTTAGATGCTTCTTGGCGATCGCCTATATTCTCGATATATACGTTCATCTTGTTTAATTGCACAGCACCGAATACCGTAGCAAAAGCTACGTCTGCTGCATCTCTACCTGTAGCAATACGCACTAATCCGTCGGTAGGTGCCAGACGAGTAGCATCAAAAAGATACCATTGATTTCCTAAATAGGCTTCAAAACAGGCAGGAAAATCGGGTGGCTTTAGCTGCCAGGCATAAGCTGATACAAATCTAGCCGGGATAGTTAAGGCACGACAAAAAGCAATTCCTAAGTGGGCAAAATCTCGACAAACACCTGCTCTCTCAGTCGCCGTATCGTAAGCTGAAGTATGGGAATCGCTGCTGCCAGAGATATAGTCTATCTTATATTGTAAATCCAATCGCAGATCGCTTCCACCCGATTATAACCAGGCTGACAATTGCCAAATTCATCTTGTGCTAGCTTCATCAGGCGATCGCTTTGACAATAGCGCCATGGATATAAATAAGGAACAACATCTAAAGGTAGTTCTGCCGGAGATTTTTCTTCTATGGTATTAATCTGATCGGCATGATACTTTGATTCCACTATTGCCTGATAAGCAATTGCCAACTTTCCTTCTGGTGCAATCAAGCGAAAGTAGCTGTTTTTCCTGTCTTGGTCAATAAATTCTTCTCTTTCACACTCAGGTGGTAATCTCAAGACTGTGATCTAAAATTCGCTGATATTCATTTTCGATAGCACAGATATTGAAGATAAAAGTACTATCGCTGGAAAGATCGTAGTCTAATTGGCAGCCAAGCTTAAACTTCATTATGGTTAACTCAGAAAAAATTACATAAATTGGTAGAGGTTAGGCATACATAACCCCTACATGAGAATAGCTATCACATTACGAATACCTGTGCTTCGTATTCAGGTAAATCGATCACAATCTGACCATCACCCGCTTCAATGTCGTAGTTGCCAGTCCATTCATGCCAAGTTCCATCAGCAGGAAAATTAGGAACTGCATAACCGCCCAGATATTGATCGGAGAAGTTAGCTACAACCACTACGCGAGAACCTTCACCATTCCAACGAGTATAGGCAATTACCTTCGCTTCTGGATCTTCATAGAAGAAATCAATATTTTCTGTATACAAAGCATGATTTCCTTTACGTAGGTTGATTAAACCCTTATAGTGAGCAAACAGATACTGGTTGTTGTCTGCTGCCAATAGTGTCCAATCAATTTTACAGGCTTCTTGATTCAAAGGCTGATATTCGCCAAATTCTTCACCCATCCAGACCATGGGAATCCCCACTGCGGTCATCAATAAAATCGCGCCTAACTTGACTCGCTTAAAGGCAGCTTCTCCGAAAAGATCACGCTTAGCTAACTCTACCATTACTCGTTCGTGGTCGTGATTAGTAATGTAGTTAACTACGTTAGTCGTACCCATAAAGCCTTGACGTTTACAGTCAATTACATTTTTGAGTTCTTCAGGTTCATAGCGATCGCCACATATATGTTCGACTACGGTATGGTAAAAACTATCGTGCCAGCAGCTATCCATTGGCCCTTCTAGGTTGGTGATCGCTGGATTTTCAGGAATATGTTCGGCAATATTGATAAATGGTTTGACTCCGCCATCTTTTTTGGCGCGATCGACAATCCAGTGCATAAAGTCGTAGTTATCAATTTGTCTGGCTGCGTCGTAGCGAATACCGTCGATATGATATTCTTTAACCCAAAAATCCACGGTATCACCCACGAATTTCCAAGCAGGTTTAACCTCTAGGTTCTCATCATATTTTTCGTAGTTAAATTCTGGACCCCAGCTGTTATCTGGATCGGTTGGGTCATGATGAAACCAATAATCATGGTCAATTTGGGTTAAGGGACAATCAGTGTTGGCGTGATTATAAATCCCATCCATAATTACCCGAATGCCTTTACCATGACATTCATCAATTAAATGCTTTAGTTCATAGGTTGTACCATAATTGGACTCAGCGGCATAAAAATGTTGTGGACTGTATCCCCAGCTATAAGTCCCAGGGTTTTCCTTGACGGGCATCACTTCAATGGCGTTGATACCTAAATCTAATAGATAGTCAAGCTTATCAATGACGTGCTGATATTTTCCTCGCGCTTTAGAATCGTCTTCTCCACCTGAAAAGTCACCAACGTGTAGTTCGTAAATAACTAACTCATGGTCTGGGGGTAGTGGTTTCTCGTCGTGCATCCAAACATAAGTATCGACAATTGGTTCTCCGTCTTTGATGGTTATCGTGCCATTTTGACTTTTTGGGGCAATATTAACAGCACAGGGATCGACTATTTCTACCCATTCGTCTGGTTCTAAAAACCAACTCAAAGAACGAACGCGAAATTTATACTCATGTTCCCCGTCTTCTAGTTCAATCTTAGTTCTAAAATAACCGTCGTCACCTTTCTCCATTGGTACAGGTTGCCAATCGGTAAAAGAACCAGTAACAGCAGCCTCCTTGTTATAAGGAGCGAATAACTTAAATTCTGTTAGACTTGCCATTTTCAAAATTGCTAAAAATACTAAAAATATCCAGGTTAATGTTGCAAGTATATTTAGTGTGACAAGTGAAAACATCTATCGTCGGGATGAGCCAAGCTTTTGTGTCAAGAGAACTAAACATTTATTAATAACTCGACAGTTTGTATTTAGATTGATTATTTTGGGTTGTCATTTGATTAAAATAATTTTTTTGAGCAAGCTTGATGAAGCAAAAACGGGAACAAATTAGCTAACCTTTTTTAGATTTAACAGCAAAGATGAGTAGCAGCGCATCAACTTTAATCAGCGAGCGCCTAAATACTCAATATTTTCATTTGACTATTAATATTTGCTGTTAAATCAATCTTATGATAGATGTAAAAAACGACTTAAGATAGATATATTGAGAGAAAGTTTATTGTAAAAGGATTAATTTAAATGAGTGTTGAAGATAGAATTAATGCTACTGCTAAAAATATCCAAGGCAAAGTACAAGAAGTAGTCGGAGAAGTAACAGGAAATCCTCAAGATCGGGTAGAAGGTAAGGAAAAGCAGACTGAAGCTCAGGTTCAGCACAGTGTTGAAAACGCTAAGGATGATATCAAAAAAATGATCGACTAATTTGCTGATACTAATACTTAAGAAAATATTTAATACGGGGTCTAGCATTGCTAGACCCCGTATTATTTCCCATAATTTATTTCTCTAGATACACGCCTAATTTCAGCTAAAAATATAAGCTTTTAATTTATAATCCAGCTTTAAAAATATATTTTTCAATATGAATGAATCTGAAGAATTTACCATCGGCGTAGAAGAGGAATATCAAATAATCGATCCGCAAACCAGAGAACTTTGTGGTAAAGCCGAGCAGATAATTAGTTATGTTAGAGAGAATTTAGCTCTAGAAAACAAAGACATTATCCAGCCAGAAATGCACCGTTCCCAGGTAGAAATTGCCACAGTGGTATGTCAATCTCTATCAGATGTGCGTCAAGAATTGACTCGCTGTCGTCAAGCAGTAATTGAGGCTGCTGAAGTCTCAGGTAAAGCGATCGCCGCCGCGGGGACTCATCCTTTTTCTGACTGGCGCGAGCAAGAAATAACTCCAAAACCTCGCTATCAAAACTTAGAAGCAGAATTTAAACAGTTAATTCGCGAGCTAGTTATTTTTGGTAATCATGTTCATATTGGTATGAGTGATCGCGCGATCGCACTACAGGTAATTAATCGTGTTCGTGTTTGGCTACCCGTATTACTCGCACTTTCGGCTAATTCTCCCTTTTGGTTGGGTCAAGTAACAGATTATGCCAGCTATCGTACAGAAATGTGGACACGGTTACCAATGACAGGTGCACCACAAATTTTTGCAGACGAGCAAGAATATCAGACTTTGATTGATGATTTGATCTCTGCTGGTGCAATCAAAGATCCTACTAATATTTATTGGGATATTCGCTTATCAGACAAGTTCCCTACCATTGAATTTCGCGTCACCGATATCTGTCTGACTGTAGAAGAGGCAGTGACCATTACAGGTTTAGTTCGTGCCTTAGTCTGGACTGGTTATCAAGAGGTAATTAATAATGTTCCTTTAAATCAAGTACGTCCTGAATTGTTACAGGCTGCTCAATGGTGTGCAGCGCGTTATGGCTTAACAGATAATTTAATTGATGTTATCGGCAAAATTCCCCTTCCTGCTCAAGACTTAGTTGAGAAATTTCTCAACTATTTGCGTCCAGGTTTAGAAAAGTTTGGTGATTGGGAGCTTATTTCTACTTCGGTACAAAAAATTCTCGACCAGGGTAATGGTGCGCAACGTCAGCTAGCCATATATCAAAAAAATCAAAACTTGGTTGAGGTAGTTGATTATCTTGTCGAACAAACGAAACTATTTAATATTTAACGTTTAACATCAAAGATTAAACTTTAAGATTTCGTTTTGATCTTAATTGTTGGTCACGAGGTAAATGCTGATAAATTTTAGTTTCTAAATCATCAATCAAATAAGGCTTGCATAAATAATCATTACAGCCTAATGACAAAGCGCGCTCTTGGTCTTGTTTTTTTGCCAAGCCAGAAATTGCAATAATTGGCATATCTTGAGTTAACACATTTTGTCTTAGCTGGCTGGCTAACTCGAAACCGCTAATCTCTGGTAGTACTAAATCTAAGAGAACCAGATCGATTTCATATTTAGTTGCCAAATTAAAAGCAGTTTTGCCGTCCCTGGCTGTAATAAAGTCAAATTTGAAAAATATAAGTGCATGAGAAATAAATAGCAAGTTGTCAATGTCATCTTCCACAGCCAAAATCATCGGAACTTTAGAATCTGCTGCTTGGATTTTCTGACGACGAGGTTCTACATTCATTATTAATTTGCACGACACATATAGCAAAGATGTGATTATTTAGCGGATAAGATGCACTTAAGCTCAACAGCCGATTTTACTTTGCAATCAGCAATTTCCAATTATCAATAACTCTACTGAAGAGGCATTAACCTTGACTAACATAAGTATTAGCTGCTTTTATGTTTACTATCTTGCCTGAAAATTTATAGAATTATAAGTCAATGGTTTCTTTGTTTCAAAGTATATCCTGCACCAATCAAAAATTAGGTAATTTTACACAAAATTTTTCTCTTTATTCAGTATAAATGGTTTGAAAAAATACTGTGCCAATCTTAGCTATCTGCTAAAAGCCTGGTATTACTATAGCTTCAACACTAATAGTAATTAGTCCAAAATGCCAAAAATTTTCCTGAATAACCAAAATTCAGACTATGCTAAAAAATATCTGACAACTTTACAAATCTTGATATTTTATCGAGGCAAGACTGCCCTCAAAACCGACCATTATCATGACTAACACGATTACTCAACAAGCAAATACTCAACCATACAAGATCGAAGAATGGAAAAGAGGTTACGATTCTCAACCCAATGAATACGAATATGAAATTACCGAAATTGAAGGAGAAATACCGGTCCAATTGTCTGGGACACTGTTTCGTAATGGGCCTGGTTTATTAGACATTGGCGGCTCGGCAATTCATCATCCTTTTGATGGAGATGGCATGATTAGTGCGTTTTCGCTCAAAGATGGTAAGGCATATTATCGCAATCGCTTTGTGCAAACCGAGTCTTACGTTAAAGAAAACGAAGCAAAAAAAATTCTCTATCGGGGAGTGTTTGGGACTCAGAAGCCTGGCGGTTTATTCAACAATATTTTTGACCTCAAGCTAAAAAATATTGCAAATACGGGGGTCATTTATTGGGGAGGCAAACTACTGGCTCTTTGGGAAGCAGCTGAACCTCACCGCTTAGATCCGCGAACTTTGGAAACGATAGGTATTGAATACCTTGACGGTGTTTTAGAACCAGGTGATGCTTTTGCAGCTCATCCTTGGGTAGATCCTAGTTGCGTAATGGATGATGGCGCACCATGTTTAGTCAACTTTCGCATAGATCCAGGATTATCAAGTAAAATAACCCTGTTTGAATTTGCTCCTGATGGTAAATTACTGCGTCGCCATTCCCACAGTATTCCTGGGTTTTCTTTTATTCACGATTTTATCATTACGCCTCATTACGCCATCTTTTTCCAGAATCCTGTTAGCTTTAATCCCCTACCCTTTTTGCTGGGAATGCGTGGTGCTGGGGAATGTGTTGAGTTTCAGCCAGATAAACCAACCACTGTAGTCTTAATTCCTCGCGATCCTAATAATCGAGAGGTCAAAACCTTTAGCGTAGAATCGGGCTTTGTGTTTCATCATGCCAATGCTTTTGAGCAAGATAACCAAGTTTGTATCGATTCAATTGCCTATCAGACTTTGCCTCAAGTACAACCCCAGTCTAACTATAAAGAAGTTGATTTCGACAGTCTCGATCCAGGACAGCTATGGCGATTTACCCTCAATCTGGATAATAGTACTGTTGAGCGCCAGATGATCGAAAGTCGTTGCTGCGAATTTCCGACCCATAATCCTGGTAAAGTTGGTCGACAATATCGCTACTTATACATAGGTGCTATACCCAGTGATACAGGACATAATGCGCCATTACAGGCAATTTTGAAATTAGACCTAGATACAGGAGAACGTCAGATACATTCTTTTGCCCCCAGTGGTTATGTTAGCGAACCCATTTTCGTACCCAAGCCCAACGCTGAAGCAGAAGATGCAGGCTGGGTCTTAACTTTGGTTTATGACGGCAGCAAACACCGTTCTACGCTAGCAATTTTAGATGGCGAAAATTTAGCAGGAAAAGCGATCGCCTTACTACATCTCAAACATCATATTCCCTATGGTTTACACGGTAGCTGGTGTGACGAAGTGTTTATTTAAAATTAACGGTAGGAATAAGGCAGTGCCTTGCCCATACACGATCTGCTACTCCCGCAAAACATAGCCGACACCCCGTAATGTTTGGATCAGGCGGGGTTCTTGCTGTTGCTCTAGCTTGAGGCGTAGATAGCGAACATAGACTTCAATAATATTAGAGTCGCCCATAAAGTCATAACCCCAGACTCGCTCTAAAATTTGGTCGCGAGTTAATACCTGGCGGGGATGAGATAATAGATACTCTAAAAGATCGAATTCTTTGGCGGTTAATTCAATCGAACGCTGTCCCCGAAATACTTCGCGAGTAGAACGATTGAGGGTCAGATCGCTAAATTGCAGCAGGTCTATTTCTGACTCGTGATCACGACGTAAATTGGCTCTTACTCTCGCCAGGAGTTCTTCAATACTAAAGGGTTTGATCACATAATCATCGGCACCAGCGTCTAAGCCTACAACGCGATCGCTTACTTCATCTTTAGCAGTGAGCAAAATAATTGGTACTTTATCCCCTGTCTGCCGCAGACGACGACAAATTTCTGGTCCCGATATTCCAGGTAACATCCAATCAAGCAGAATCAAATCTGGTTGAATCTCTCGGGCAGAAGATAATCCAGTAAAGCCATCTAGTGCATGAGTAACCTTATATTGTTCAAACTCTAGTTCAATCTTGATGAACTGAGCTAGCTTAACCTCATCTTCTACCACTAAAATATGTGATGTCATAACCTATCAGCAATTAGTAATTAGTTACTTATTCTTCGGTAATCTCAGTGCATTATTAGAATTGATTGGCCCCAAAATCTTGTTAAGCGTGCGCAATTGCTCTGCTGTCCCCATACAAATAAAGGCATCTCGCTCTAAGATTTCCGTTTCTCCCGTTGGTCCTGCGATCAGATTGCCATCAAAACGACGAATTGCTAAGACTAAAGCTCCTGATTGCGATCGCAATTGTGCTTCTCTTAAAGTTTTGCCGACATAGGGACAGTCCTGAGAATCGATTAAAAATTCTTCGAGATAGTAAGAACGGTTGCCCCCTGTAATGATACCATCAACAAAATCCATTACCTGAGGTCTTAAGGCTGCCGCTGCTAGTCTTTTTCCGCCAGTGATATAGGGTGAAACCACTGCATCAGCCCCGGCACGCTGAAGCTTTTGTACGGCTTCTTCGTTGCTAGCGCGAGCGATCGCTCTGATTCGAGGGTTAAGAGTTTTGGCTGACAAAACTGTATAAAGATTTTGCGCATCTGAGGGTAAAGCCGTTACTAAGCAAATTGCTCGATCGATCTTGGCACGCAGCAAAGATTCATCCAGGGTAGCATCTCCCAGAATTACGGTATATCCAATCTGCTTAATTTCTTCTACCTCTTCAAGATTGTCATCAATGATAATAAAGGGAATGCCCTCAGCAAAAAATTCGCGGGCGACATGACGACCTGTACGCCCAAAACCACATACTATGTAATGTTGATCTAAAGATTCAATCAAACTCTTCTCCTGTCTTAGTTTGATTCCTTCCTGAAAATACCCTTGAATTAGGGCTTCTGTAAAACGATTAACTATATAACCAATGGTCAGCAAACCCATTAAGATTAAGGCAACGGTAAATAATCGTCCCCTCTCTCCCAGCGGTCTCACCTCAGAAAACCCGACCGTAGACAAGGTAATCACGGTCATGTACGCTGATTCAGAAAAAGACCATTTCTCGACCTGCCAATACCAAAGAGTACCGACTAGTACAATAATGACTAATACTACACCACCCGTGACTAATTCCTTGCGTAAACGACCATACTTTTCTTTAAAAGTGTAATTATTCATTCAAATATACATTTATATATTCAAAATTCGGTGCTGACTTTGACAACAGTTTTACCTAAAATTAATTACATTTAAGATTAAGTCTGGTTTAAAACCAAATAATCCCAGCAATATCGAATGACAACTGTCATTTTAAATGTATTTGCCGAAGATATAAATTTTACTTAGGAGAAACCTGTGATTCAATCCACAATTTCAAAAAATCTTTTATCTGTCAGTACTGAATTCGATCGCGATCGCTTTGATAATAGTGTCATGCAAACCTATGGCCGTTTCCCGATTGCCATTGAAAAAGGCGAGGGCTGTAGTCTTTGGGATACTGAGGGTAAAAAGTATCTGGATTTTGTGGCGGGAATTGCCACCTGTACTTTAGGTCATGCTCATCCTGCTTTGATTGCTGCGGTAACCGAACAAATTAAAAAGTTACACCACGTCTCTAATTTATACTACATTCCGCAACAGGGACAGCTTGCTCAATGGCTAGTCGATAACTCCTGTATGGACAAAGTGTTTTTCTGTAACTCTGGGGCAGAAGCTAACGAAGCAGCAATTAAACTAGTTAGAAAATACGCTCACACTTATTTAGATAAGGTAGAAAATCCGATTATTTTGACTGCTAAATCTAGCTTTCATGGACGTACTCTGGCGACAGTTACCGCTACAGGACAAGAAAAATATCAAAAGGGTTTTGGTCCTTTATTTCCTGGTTTTGCCTATGTTCCCTACAATGATATTACTGCGGTAGAAAACGCAATTACTGACCTTGACGAAGGTACTTTAAGCCGAGTAGTCGGGATCATGATCGAACCTCTTCAAGGAGAAGGTGGGGTGCGTCCAGGAGATTTAGACTATTTCTTGAAACTGCGTAAAATCTGCGACGAAAATAAGATCTTGTTGGTGTTTGACGAGGTGCAGGTGGGGATCGGCAGAAGCGGTAAACTCTGGGGTTATGAAAATTTGGGGGTAGAGCCAGATATTCTCACCAGTGCCAAAGGTTTAGCCGGTGGCATTCCCATCGGTGCAATGCTTTGTAAAGACTCCTGTGCTGCATTTGAACCAGGAAATCATGCCAGTACTTTTGGCGGTAATCCTTTTGCCTGTGCTGCTGCTTTGGCGGTATTACATACTCTAGAAAACGAAAGCATCTTACAAAATGTTCAAGAGCGAGGAGAACAGCTTCGGGTTAGACTCAGAGCGATCGCACTTAAATATCCTACCTTGTTTACTGAAGTTCGTGGTTGGGGTCTAATCAATGGCTTAGAATTAAGCTCTAATATCGATCTAACCTCGATTGAAGTCGTGAAAGCGTCCATGGATGAGGGTTTATTACTCGCTCCCGCAGGAGCAAAAGTACTCCGCTTTATTCCTCCTTTGATCGTCTCTTCAGAGGAAGTAGACCGAGCCGTAACTATTTTGACAAGCGTAATTGAAAAACTTGCTTAATATCAATTATCAATAAAGGGGAGTTTTAGCTATTTCAGTCCAAAAGTGCTTTTTGGCTGAATCAGATTGAGTCTCAGCTAAATATTAAGCGATCGATAATCTGAGGTGACAATCATCAAACTGTTACACCATCCATAACGTTTATTTGACAAATAAGTAAAAATTCTAGAAGTGTGAGGAGTGAACTATTAAGAAGCTTGTTTTTGGGATCGAAACTCGGACAGAACCCCAAAAGCAAGCTTCTATCTTTTTAAATCTCTACTTGAATTAATCTGACTCCAAAATAGCGATCGCCCAAAGAGCAATTTTCAGCCTCAAGCTTTTCAATCCTGAGTCTGCAATAACCGTTGGTAAAGATTTTTTAATCAATAGCTTAATTTGGTCGCTGTTTTTTTGACAATCGGCTAGAACTGTTGGTTGCAAAATAACTATTTGAGAAGCAAACTTTGAATAAGTACATTGATAGCGTAATTGTACTAACCAGTATTTGCTCTATGGGTTTAGCTACCATATCTATTGCTCAAGGGAAAATTTATGAACCGTCTAAAAATGTGGTTAAAGATCTTCAATTAGAACGCCTAGATAATTCTCTAGAGATCAAGCTCAAAAAACTAGAAGGATTTAGAGAACAAACTTCAACACAACCGCAGGTCAAACCTATATCTGACATAGCAGTTAACTTGGTCAAAGAATTTGAAGGATTTGCCGATAGCGCTTATGTCGATACTGATGGAACACCTGTAATTGGTTACGGTTTATCGACAATAGCAGGAAAACCCGTACAGCTCGGCGATCGCATTTCTCCGCTCCAGGCTGAAAACGCTTTGAAGCATCAATTACAAGAAATTCATCAAGAATTAGACAAAATAGTACAGGTTAATTTAAGCGATCGCCAGTTCAGCGCGTTAGCTTCTATCTCATTTAATGTAGGAATTAACTCGATTAAAGACAGCACTTTAGTTAAAAAAATTAATGCTGAAGATTATGCTGGTGCAGCTAATGAGTTTCTGCGTTGGGATAAAGCCAATCTACAAGGCACACTGGTACAGATGCCAGGACTAACTAGAAGAAGGCAAGCGGAAAGACAATTATTTTTAGATTCAAATAGATTTTAGTAGTTAATTGTCTCGGCAACCGCACTTTTTTACTTGTAACTAGAAAAACGCGATCGCTTGACATCTCCATCGTGAGAGATCCAATCCAGATATTTAGGATTGTCGATCAGATCTTGAGCCAACAAGAAGCTAGATATTGTCCAATTTTGATATTTTCTGGCTTCTTTCCCGACCAAGCGACCATTTTTGCCATCATAATATTCTGCCCACTCGTCTTTATGGAGGCGTTTGGCGGCAATGTCAATTGCCCTCTGGGCTAAATCAAAACGATCCATTTTAACTGCCGCTGCTACTAGAAATCCCAGTAATACTGGCCAATTTCCGCCATTATGATAAGACCAGGGACGGTTTTTAGGATCGCAGCCAGTAAGTAGTTGCCAATCGCGACCTTTGAGGGCAGGAAAGCAGATTTTCATTGGCATCCAGCCAATTAAATCTTCCCATCTTTGTTCGATGGTGTGCATGATAATCTGCCCCTGTTGACGCATAACTAAAGATGAAAGAATCGCCATCAAGTTACCCAAGGCAAAAAAGCGACAGTCAAGATGAGACGGACCTAAATTACCTGCCAGATAACCCCCATCTTCGGGAAACCATTCACTTAATGCTGCATAGGGAATGGAATCTGCATAAATATTAAATTGATTTAAGGCATCTTCTCCATATTCTTCAGAGTGATAGCGATAAATCACGTTTAACTTTTCTGGATCTAGCCAATAGTTATGACGGATATGACTGGTTAAAGGAGCAATACGGCTGTCAATTGCCTGGAGAATTGTGACATTTTCTTCATTGTATAGCAGTAATTCCTTGGCGCATCTTAGGGTAGTATGAAACAAAGCTTGAATCTCCAGCGGATGTCCATTAATCCCCATACGACGGTCAATCATACAAGCTCCATCAGGAACAAGTAGCGTTGGGTACATATCAAACCGTGCCGAAAGACAAAGCTCAATAATTAATCTGATGCCCTTTTGCATTTCGGGACTGTGGGCAAAAGAATTTTCGGCTGTAGCCTTGACATAAGCTCGCAAGAGAAACATCCACCACAGACAAGAATCAACAGGAGTGACTCTGCCTATAGCATGATCGCCAAAGTCAGCTTTAAGAAATTCTTCCCCTCCCTGATGCAGTACTTTAAAACTAGCGGGCATTAATCCTCGTCCTGGCTCTAAAAAATCAAGCTGTTTTTCCTTAATTTGTAGTTGGAGTGTTTCAGTTAAAAAATTACGGACAATTTCGCTTCTACCTCTGACCAAAAAAATTACGGCTGCGGGAACAAAATCGCGCACAAAGCATTGGTCATAGTTTAAGGAAGGTGAACTATAGTCACAAGCAGCTAAAGTACCTATAGGATTTCCACGATAGTAGATGATGGATGATTCAAGGGCTTGCCATGCTTCGGCAGCGATAACATAACTTTGTTTGACACTCAATTGTTTAGAACCCCTATTTTTTTGATAATCTATTGGTTTTCAGCTAGCTTTATAACTAGTAGGATGTATTGCTTCTCTTTATGTTTATCCGTTATTATCGCTTATTGATCGAGTTTTCTCAGAAACTATTTGTACCTTACTCTCGTCAAAAATAATGGAGCAAAAACTTAAGCTGAAATATTAAAGTGAATGTTTTTATCTTATTTAAAATTACTAATCTTGTAATATTTCAGGAACTAACAACAGTGCCACTACAATCAATGAATTTAAACAATCATCTAAAAACTTTGGTTTCGCTATTTACTATTCCTGGAGCGATCGCATTACTAGGTATACCAAGCAGCGTCAACGCCCTTTCAGTAGATAATTTGAGTCTGAATAGTACTCACCAGTTACGGCAAGTTTTGAGTCAAAATAGCGAACCGCCAGAGGTAATTATTAATGAACCTAATCGTCGTTCTGTTCCCTCATCTTCTTCTACTGTCACTCGTAATGGAGATACCAGATTTACTTGTGAACTAGTTAATGGTGAATACACTGTAATGTATTATCCCGAAAGCCAGCCCAATGAGAAATATCCTTGGGCTATTCCCAGTGAGTTAGGCGGTGGTTGGACTCCTGAGAAACGCTGCGATGCGATTACTTCTCGCTTTGAATCTTATCGTGAGGATGGATTGCTAGAGTTGACTACTGGAACTGAAAATGGCTACGATACAATCTGTGTAACTACTCAGTTAGACCCCACAGACTGCCGTATTGTTTTGACTGTTCCCCCTGGACAAGATCCTCAGCTAACTCGCGATCTAATCTTTGATAATTTATTAGTTGCTGATGACGGCGGTTCAACTCAAGGAGTATATACCTTTGGTGACAATCAATCCAGCAGCGATATTTTAGGTGAGATCGGTAACGTAATTAATGGTAAAAACGGGAATACGCCCCGTAATTCTCCAGAAAATATTGACCTCAGACCTTTTTTAGATCCTGCTGATGGTGGTACAGGACAACAGTTAAAAAGCAATTCCGCTGTACCCCAATCTAATAACGTTCAACACAAGCCAGCTCTGTTTAAGTAGCAAGTAGCCCTAAAGGACTCTATCACGGATACCGCTTCGCATATAGCTTCGCGTCGCAGTAGCGAGTAGCAAGTCGAGATAAAAACAGGCAAGAGTTTATTGAGTCCCAGAATTTCTCTTGCTTGTTTTTTTGTTTAACTACTCTTTGAATCAAAGAACAATATCTATTTGGCTATTAGCTAATAGCTAATAGCTAACAGCTTATTTAAGCGTGAGCCAACAATTGATCGGCTTGTTTAGCGGTTTCAAAGAAATAACGCACATTATCTTCAGGAGTGCCAACTAAAACACCATGTCCTAAATTAAGAATATGTCCTTGATCGCCTGCTTTGCGAATCGTGTCTAAGATGCGATCTCGAATCACTTCTCTAGAACCAAACAAAACCCCAGGATCTATATTACCCTGTACTTTCATCTCTTTGCCTAATCGCTGTCTGGCTTCTGCCATGTCAACTGTCCAATCTACGTTGATGATATCTGCCCCAGAAGAAGTCATGCGCTCTAATAAACCTGCGCTACCGCTGACCAAAAGTATCAGGGGTGTATCGGGATGAGTTTCTTTTACCTTACGAAATACCTGCTGCTGATAAGGTAAAGCAAAAGCTTCATAATCTTGGGGACATAATTGTCCTGCCCAAGAATCGAACATCTGTACTGCTTGAGCGCCACAGTCGATTTGATAGCAAATATAAGTAGCGATCGCATCAGCCAACTTACTCAACAACTGATGTAAAATCGTTGGATCTGAAAAAGCCATCCCTTTTATATTGGCATAGGTTTTTGAACCTTTTCCCTCTACTGCATAAGCAGCCAAAGTCCATGGCGCACCGACGAAACCTAGTACTGTGGATTTATTATTTACTTCAGAACGCAGACTTTGTAAGATCGTTTTGATAAAAGGAAGAGACTCTTCTGGTTCTAAGGCGCGTAATTCATCTACCTGCTGTTGAGAACGAATCGGCGAACTAATAATCGGGCCTTTTCCTTCGGCGATATCCATTTCGATCCCTAAGCCAGGCAGGGGCGTAACAATATCGGAAAACATAATTACACCATCGGGTTGGAAAGCTTTCCAAGGTTGCAAAGAGATCTCAATTGCTACTTCGGGAATCTCGGAACGTTCGCGGAAGCTAGGATATTTGGCTCGGATATCGCGATATGCTTTCATATATCTGCCCGCTTGCCGCATCATCCATACAGGAGGACGTTCTAGCTTTTCGCCACGGGCTGCTCTTAACAATAATGGCGTTTCATTCGCTCCACTCATTTTATTAAATCCATTTAATATTTTTTTTTAGCGCAACTGTTAGCTTACCATTGCGCAAGGGTTTGATTGTCCTGGTAAATTGTTTAATTATATGAAGTTGTGCTGGAAAATTTGGTTTCTTTCTGGCCTATTGTATTCAGACTGCCGTAGCAGACAATTCACAGGCAGGAATTGACACCAAAGAACAGATTTTTTTGTCTAAGTCGGTAATGGAATATGGTTTTACTAGACAGGCATCATAATCGAGTTGTGCAGTTGAATGAAGCCCTTGAGCAGTAGAGCTGACTATTAGCATAATCGGAATGTTGCGAGTTAGCCAATCCAATCTTAACGCTGCAATTAATTGTAGACGAACTATCTGTGACCACTCTAAATCTAGAATTATTAAATCGGGTTGATTTTGTTGTACCCAAGATAAAGCATTATGTGCATCTGAAACCGAAAGAAAAACTTGATGAAACGAAGCCAGGATCGAAGAATTTGAGGCGAGATTTACATCATCATCATTATTATTATTATTATTAATTACGAGTACCGTTTTCGAGCAGTAGTCAAAAGTCGCACTATGATTCATGATTCATAAGTTCATTTTTGAATGAAACACAAAGATACTTCAGGGATCGATTGTTAATAGTCTAGCGTTGATTTTTAATTAGCTAAAATTAATTTTTCAACTGGTCTTGAAACTCTTAGCAAAATTAAACTAAACTTAATTTACTAATACATCCAAAACGCAGTATCAGTTAAATATGTTGGGAAGTTTTCAGCAAAGCAACTTGCGAATCGAAATAGATGCCTCAGAGAAAATTATTCGAGATAGTTTACTTGAAAGCGATCGTCTCAAACAATGGATGTGGCCTCAAAGTTTTGCTTCTTTGTCAGGCAGCTTAAGTCCAGGAGATACTTTTGTTAGTTCTTTCGGGTTGGTAGAAATTGAACATCAGGTAGAAACTGTCGAAGAGAATAGTTTACGCCTCTTATTGAGTAAAGGCATCGATGGTTTTCACGAATGGCATTGGGGTGATGGCTGGTTACAGTCTCATTTAGAAGGCGTTTCGTTGTTACCACTCAATTTTGGGCAAACTTTCAGCCTGTTTCGCTTGCGTCAATACCTTGGTTCTAACAATACTAATAATAACTAAGCAATCTTGTGAGTCAGATTGGTAATCGATAGTTGTTTTTAAGAACTAGCCTCCAACTGTCTAAACTCTTCTTGCAAAATCTTTACTAACTGACTGTTTCCCTGCACTTGAGCTACCTGCAAACGATGTCTTAAGTTGCAGCGTACATTTTGTAAATGCTTTTGTTTGGAAGCAAGATCCTTCAGCTGATATTTAAGGATACTTACAGCTAGATCAATTGCCTCTGCTGGATGGGAATCTAAATTTGTTGAGTAAATTACCGACTTGTAATTAATTTCGTCCAAATTACTATTTAAACGAGCTGTGCTTTCGAGTGAAGATATATGGCGAGGTAGCTTAAGTTTCTTCTGCTGATAAAAAGTTTCTGCCCCCATTGCTTCGTCATAAAAGCTAGGTGGTCGATAATTTGATGAATTAGGGGATAGATTTAACATTACTTTATATTTTTCCTGCTAACACCCAAAATAGCCAAAGTAGATCAAAATTTAAGTTGAGTTATAATTGACCAACGGTCCGTGCCGTCTCCGTCGTGTCTTGGCGAGCATTCACGGTTAAACCGCACTCCTGCCCTTGCCCTAAAGCATACCGCTCCGAGACCGAAGGGAATCCTTTAGGGCAAGCGGCAGAGTAATCTGTGACTACTAAAAATAGCAAGGCATTTAACCAATAAATGCCTCTAGTTCAAACAACTAATCTTTAGTGTAGTGAATACCACGGTAGGTCAAATCTGATTTGGCGTTGTGGTTGTGACGATGTTGTTCTTTTAGGTAATGCACCTTCCAAGGTTTACCGCGATACATTCCGCCAACCTCGCCTTCACTTACGTCCATTGCTACATTAGTATGTTCGTAAGTTTTTCCTCTAAATTGTAGTCTCATTGTTGCACCTTTGATCTAAAATATTATTTTCTATATGATTCAGCAGTAATAATTATGTAACCTCATGTTTTACACTAAACAAAGCTGGTTATCAAATAGCGATTTTTCTGCCTTATATAGATAATATAGTTTATTTCTGTAACTGTTGTTACCATTTTAGTAAAACAAAAGAATCGTAATTTAACTTTATACAGTTTTTGGATTTAAGGTTAGGGCAAAATCGACTTGAGCATACAAATGTTCTAAGTCAGCATCGTTATTCAGGACAATATCAGCTAAAGCGACTTTTTCTGACAAAGGAAGTTGATTATCAATTCTCGCCTGCGCTTGCTCAAGAGTTAAGCCATTGCGCTGTTGCAATCGAGCAATTTGTAAAGAACGATCGCAACTAACTACCCAAATCTCGGTCACCGTGTCAGTTAAGTTGGCTTCAAATAAAAGAGGAATAGCCAATACTATTGTATCGTTTTGAGTACGCTGTAATTCTTGGGTAAAGCGATCGCGAACAAAAGGATGAATCTTGCTTTCTAGCCATTGTTTCTCTTTAGGGTCATTAAAAATAATTTCTGCCAAAGCAGAACGATTGAGACTAGTATCTGGCAATTTAAGGCGATCGCCATATCGCGCCAAAACATTTTGTAATATAGGAGAATCCTGGGCAAGTGCTTGTCTGGCATAAATATCTGCATCTAAAACTGGTAAATTATATTTCTCTGCCAAGTAATTTGATACGGTGGTTTTTCCTGTACCAATTCCCCCTGTCAATCCAATAAGTCGATTTGCTAATTCCATGTTTAACTGATGCTGAATATTGACGTTTCTAACCACAGAAGGTTTTTCTAGCTACGGAAGCTTGATAAACTATTGCGAGACAATTTTAAGTTATTAAGTTAAGGAGCAAAACTTTTGTTAGATCAGAAGGCAAAAAAAACAATGCTACGTAAGATTCCCCACGGACTATACATTTGTGGTGTCAAAGAAGGTGAGGAAATGAATGGTTTTACCGTTAGCTGGCTAATGCAATCTTCTTTTGAACCACCTTTAGTGGTTAACTGTGTCAAAAAAGGCACTATTTCCCATAAAATGATCGAAAACACTCAAGTATTTGCGATTAGTTTTTTAGAAGCAGACCAAAAAGATCTAGCTGCATCTTTCTTCAAACCTAAAGCCCGTGTTGGTAACAAATTTGAAGATGTAGAGTTTTATCCAGGAGAAGAGACAGGCTGTCCAATTATTAAAGACTCTTTGGGATACATTGAATGTAAAGTTGTCGATACAGTAGAAGAAGGCGATCACACTGTTTATGTCTCAGAAGTAATTGCTTCTGGTATTCATCGCGAAGGCGATCAACTGCTATTATCTAGCACTGGTTGGGAATACGGCGGTTAAAATGTCTGTCCGCTGGGAGTAAATTAAAGTGTGAAGTAATGTTTTATGCGTTGGGTTACACGACTGCTAACCCAACCAAATAGCTAATTTTCAATACTTTCTTTTTGAACAAGACGCGTTTTATTGATTCAATTCAAGTATTAAAAACATTCGCAACTATCGCGCCAGTTTAACATTGTGAGCGAGAAGTCCCGCGCTGTATTGCCAAGGATGTAGCAAATCAGCATCGAGACGGCGTGGAACATGGCGAGGTTTCCTCGCCGTTTCCGCCTCATGAAAGCGCGACGCGGAGGACGGACGCGGATGCGTTAGCTAATTCTTTAGGGCTAGCTAATCATGCACGGGCATATCCTTTAAAAAACTTGGCAACGTAGTGTAATTTGTCATACACTCGCCCTACAAAATGGTAAAATAGTTGTATGATTCTAAATTAACGCTATAGATTATATCCCGACGCACAACAAGCAGAGCTACTCAATGAGTGGCTTGAGACTTGTCGTGTCAGCTATAACTACGCACTATGGGAACTGAAAGATTGGATTGCTTCTAAAAAGTGTCTGATTGATCGGTGCAGTCTAGAATCAGAATACATTATGTCGGTTATCTAATACAGAATATTAATAATAAACAACAACAACGGCTATATTTTTTTACGTGGCGACATCTGACTCGTACGTTGTAGCCTAGACCTAAGTTTTTCAAGACAGCGCACCGTCGGCTGAGAGTGCTACAAAAGCGTCTGTCAAGAAAGATGAAACGGGGAAAGAACTACGAGAAAGCGAGAATTATTGTAGCCAAACAACATAACCATATAGCGTTCAAACGTGCTGACTATCAATTCAAACTAGCCCATAAACTCTATGACATGGCAGATACGATCTACGTTGAAGATTGTGACTTTCGTATTATGGCAAAGGGTATGCTGGGCAAGCATACAATTGATGCAGCATTTGGTAAACAGCGAGACATATCAAAATATGTAGCTCGAAAGCGAGATGTATTTATTGGTCGGATAGACCATCGTGGGACATCTCAAACCTTTCCTAACTGCCGTACTGAAGTCAGAAAAGATCTAAGCGTGAGGCTGCATGAATGCAACGAATGTGATTATGTTGTCGATAGAGACATAGCCTCAGCGCAGGAAATATGCAATCGAGGAATAGAAACGTACGGCATAAACGCCTGGGGAAACCCCAGGCGACGCGCACTCACGTATCGGGGAACTCCCGAAAAGCACGCGAATAATGCGGGAGGAAAATCCACACCGCATTTTCGCTCAAGAAATTGGCACTCTTGAGTCTTACTGTCGGGGAACTTTGTTCTAGATAAGTGGCGTTTTAGGGGAGCAAGATCCATTGGCGACAATGGAAGCCAGCACCGTAATCAAAGATTACGGTGTCTGGAGGATGTCACTGCTACATAAGTTGACAGTTACCAAAGCATCACCTGGTAATAAATTGTCTAAACAGAGGATTGCTATATTAACAAAAAGTATTCAATGAGAAGATGGAAATTATTCTGGCACTTGGTCTAGGAGTTACCCTGAGTGCAGCTTCTGGATTTCGCTTGTTTGTGCCTCCATTAGCGTTAAGTTTGGCTGCGCTTTATGGAGATCTAGAACTGTCTTTTGGCTTTGATTGGGTGGGAACATATCCTACCGCGATCGCTCTGGGGATAGCTACCGTAGTCGAAATCTTTGCTTATTACATTCCTGTCGTAGATAACTTTTTGGATACGATTGAAATTCCTACCGCAGTTACCATCGGTACTTTATTAACGGCGGCTACCTTGGGGGATGTTGATTCATTATTATTATGGTGGCTAATAGCAGCGATCGCAGGAGGCGGTACAGCAGGTATTGTTGTGGCTTTTACGGCTCTAACCAGGCTAGCTTTTACAGGAATGACGGGGGGGTTAGGTAATTTTTTAGTAGCCACTACAGAAGCATTAAGCTCTGGTGTCTTGTCAATTTTAGCTTTAACTATACTGCCTTTGGCCATGGCTTTAGTACTTGGTCTATTAATCTTAGCGATAGTTAGACTGACTAAGTTTATTGCTGCACGCAAACGCAAGCAAAACAGAAATTCCAAGACTTGAGCAAGTTTTTCTGCAAGTTTCAGAAAATTATTTACCAAGCGTGGAGCGTAAAGCCGTGTGGCTTTAGCCCACGGATATAAGCGAGCAACAGATTTAGAAGCTGTTGAGTCAAATTTATTTGGCAGTCCTAAAGGATAAGCTTCGAGACCGAAGGGCGGAGTGCGGTTTATCCGTGAATCCGTGATTGGCATATCCTTTAGGGGACATTTTCTAAAAAGAGACTGGTAATCGCTAAAACTATAGCAAATCAGTCCCTTTCGCTATTAATATGTAAATTATTGACAAATAGATGAATTATCGGCAGTTATTTCACCATTTTCCCAATAACTGGTGCTTGAGCTAAGGTAACTTGCTTTTGTTGGGCAATAATTGCTTGAGATTGACGAACTTCAGCATTAATTGCTACTGTCTTAACGTCATACATCTGAGTAAAAAGCTTAGGATAAACTCCAATACCAAGAATTAAAACTAGAAAACAGGCAGCAATAAAGATTTCTCTGGGATTAGCATCATCAAAAGGAGCTTCTCCTGGTAATACACAGTTATTACCGAAACATACCGCTGGCTCATTGGTAGGCTGCTTCATTTTTAACCAATCGATATCACAGGCTAGAGCTTCATTAGAATTGAAGAATACTAATCTAAGCATAGACAACAAATAAATGGGAGTCATGATGATTCCTAGCGCAGCTAGAAAGACAATTACAGTAGAAAAGGTAGGACTATAAACATCATTGCTAGTCATACCCACAAATACAGCAATTTCACTAGCAAAACCACTCATTCCAGGAAGAGCCAAAGATGCCATTGCACCTGCGGTAAAGAGGGCGAAAACTTTAGGCATGACCAAAGCTACACCGTCCATGCGATCCATAAATAAAGTATGTGTGCGATCGTAAGTTACTCCTGTGAGGAAGAACAGCACTGAAGCAATTAAACCGTGGGATAACATTTGCAGCATGGCGCCACTAGTGCCGATATCAGTGAAGGAAGCGATACCTAGCAACACAAACCCCATATGAGAAACCGAAGAGTATGCTAAACGGCGTTTCATGTTGGTTTGAGCAAAAGAACTAAAGCCACCATAAACGATGTTGATCACGCCTAATGTTGCTAATATCGGAGCAAAGTAAACGTGTGCATCAGTCAATAGCTCCATATTGAAGCGAATCAAACCATAACCACCCATCTTAAGCAGTACGCCTGCTAAAATCATCGATACTGGGGCAGAGGCTTCGCCATGAGCATCTGGTAGCCAGGTATGCAATGGGAAAATAGCTAATTTAACTCCGAAAGCAATTAGTAAGCCTGCATACAAAGGCATTTCTAAAGCTAAAGGATAATCTTTCAAAGCTAAAGCAGCAAGATCAAAAGTAAGGTTATCACCATAGAAAGCCATACCAAAACCTGCTACCAGGATAAATATAGATGCTGCTGCGGTGTAAAGTAAAAATTTGGTGGCTGCGTAACGACGCTTGGAACCTCCCCAAATTGAAACTAATAGATACACAGGAACTAATTCTAATTCCCACATTACGAAAAACAACAGCATATCCTGAGCTACGAAAACTCCAATCTGCGCTGAATATAGCACCAGCATTAGGAAATAGAATAAGCGAGGTTTGCAATCTACCTGCCAAGCAGATAACATGGCCAAAGTTGTCACAAATCCTGCTAGCAAAACTAGGGGTGCAGATATGCCATCTACTGACACTGACCAACTAATACCTAGCTGGGGAATCCAGCTATAGCTTTCTGTTAGTTGGAATTGTGCGTTGCTGGTATCGTAATTGTTCCAGAACGCATATCCCATTAGTATAAAATCTGCAATACCGACACTAAGAGCATACCAACGAACGGTTTTACCTTTTTTGTCGCGAATAAGAGGAATTGCTAGAGCAGCTAGCAGCGGTAAAAAGATAATCGCGGTAAGCCAGGGAAATTGAGCTACCATTGTAAATTTTTGCCTATAAAATTAATTGTTAATAAAAGTATATATTATATTAAGCTTTGTTAAGAAAATTGTTATTTTAGATGAAATAAATTTGGCTAGATTTTGAGTAAGTTAAGAAATAGTCTTTTCAGTTTTCGATGATTGAGCTATTTCAACTATGAAGTGATGGAATCTCATACATTTGGGCCAAAGCGATCGCTGCTCTCTTTGTCTACAAACAGAGTTACTTCTAACCAATATTCAAATTAATTTAGCTCGAACACCAATAATTAATCATTAATAGTCAAATACTAAGTATCAATCTCAGCCAAAATACTTAGAGCCAATTGGTGTAAATATTTTTCTCTGGCAACCATTGCCGAACTGGGTTTGAGGTCAAAAGTCGCCAGCATATCTCGCCAACGATAAGACCAATCATGCTTGAGTAAACAATTGGCAACGTTTGTGCGACTAATTCGAGCTAATCTTTCGGGTTGGGCGTCAAGTTCAGCGATCGCATCAACTACGTCTGTTCCTAATAAATCAACTTTAATAATCGGATCTTCCCAATCAAAGTAGTGAGGAAAAGCTGATCCAGCCGGTGGCATTCCTACCATTACCGTTCCTGCTGCTGCCCCTTCAAAAAAGCGATAGCCAATTTCTTGAGTTCCGCCAGTTTCTTCAGTAGAGTCAAATTTGGCGTAATTAGTAATGTTGTAACGACTTCTTTGGAACAAATTAGCTAACAAGATTCGATGTTCTCTGGGATTACCAATCTCTAGTTTTCCTTTGAGCGTATCGTGGTAATAAAAGAAATTATTTTGGGCTGCTCTTTCGATCAAAGATTGATGAATATCAGGCGCTCGCCTTCCTACATAAGAAACATCAATCAAACGCTGAGGAGGATTAGGATAGGGAGAAAACCTAAGAGTATCAACAGCAGGAGGAATATAAGTTACAGGAGGCTCAATTAATTTGCTTAATTCTTCTACACACTGAGTTACTCCTAAAAAAACCCGATCAAAATTCGACCAAGGCTCTTTAAATAACCGTTGTATTTTTAGATCGGGTTGCCACATCTCGGTAATAAAGCAAGCGGTATGACGACACTTATCACGCCATCCTTTAATTGATTCTAATAAATGGAACTGCCAAGGATTATCTAATACCGCAAATAGCAGGTCATACTCATGTTCCAAGACTAACTCTTGAGCAGGAAAAGGGGCAATATTAATAGCCAACTTATTAGAAGAACCTAAATATTTTGCTGTACGGTAAACCTTCTGCGCAATATCAAACCCCCGATTGGGGATCGGAGTATGTAATTGCGCCAGTTCTAAATCTGTCAGCAAATCTTCAAGTTCATAGATACAGCAATTTGCTGCTTGAAAACGAAATCCACGAACAGAAACAACCAGAATACGTGGCGATTGGTCTGCATCTACAGAAGAAAAATTACTAGGCATTGTCAAAAGACCTTACAGTTTTGTGTTCGAGCTTTCAGAAAATAACGTTCAATAATGTTACATTTTTTTTGCCGTATTTGCTATCGCTTCATTTAGTATCTCAAGCCTATTGCTTGAGATATAGTTTTAAGCCCTGCTTGTTCTTTGACAATCACCAAACCTTAATTCAATTTGGTTAAATTAGCATTCTGATAATAGTGAGCTAAGATTTGATGATAATTTACTCCCTGCTGTGCCAAAAAATAAGCACCCCACTGGCTTAGGCCTAGTCCATGCCCAAAACCACGACCTTTGATCTGAAGATTATTGCCGTCAGTAGAGACACGAAATAAAGTGCTTCGGAGGTCAAGGGCTTGGCGTAGATTTTTACCGCTAACAGTAGTAGTGCCGCGATCGCCTGTAACTTTCATGGTAATTATTCGACCATGAGGAGTCATTTTTTCAGGCTGTAAACCGCTAATTCTACCGACACCAGCTACTAAACTTTGAATTTTACTGACAGGAATTACCTGTTGCCACTCGAACACGGGAGACTTCTGGTCATAATCGACTACGCTTCTTAGATAGGGTAAAGGAGCAGTCCAGACATCCTCAACATTCTCCGTATACCCTCCAGAAGAAGAATGAAAAGCTGCTAAAATTACTTCGTTGTTGTAGGTCATAATTTGACCTAACGTGCCATCAACCGCTTCATGAGTGGTAGTGTATTCGCTATCTAAACCATGATAAACCTGAGTACCAATGGTTGTGTCCACATCATAAATACCATTAGACGTATTGTGCTTATAAAGAGCATAGGAACGAGCAGCTACAGCCTGTGCTTTTAAAGCTTCGATCGGCCAAGTAGAAATTGCTTCAGCACCGACTACGCTATATAAATATTGTTCTAAATCGACATTATTAATCGCAGTAATACTATTGTCCTGACGAATTAGACGAGTTTTGCCCCGATACCAGCGATCGCCAATCCAAACATAACCATTGTTTTGAGGCTCAATAATTAATTCACCTGCACCAACACGATCATTAATTGCGATCGTCTTCCCTTTAAGCTTGGCTGCTAAAGAGGACATTGGAGTAAGTTGGCCTAGCTGCTTTCCAGCACCGTCTCTGACTATAGCAGTAGTGGAACTACCTATTTTAACACTAGAAACCTCTTTTTTAATCGCTACTTTTAATTCGATAGCTTGAGCAGGGAAGACAAATAATAACCAAATAAATAAAGAGAAGATCCAGTGGCTTTTATAGTTTAAAAATTTAGATTTAGTAATAAAATTAATTGATTTGAGGTTGGTGAATGTCATTTTCTTGATACCTATTCCTTAAGAAAAGATCGCCATCAATATATTGCGGTATTTTATCGCTGATGACAATAGAAATTTCGACAATTTTTCTGGGGGGGGGAAATATCTATATTTTCTAGGAGCGCCACAAATACATCACAGCTAAGGTTTATCCAGCACTACTGTTTGCCCTGGAAGAACTGCAATTTCTGTGACTTTTAACAGCATGGGTTTTCTGACCGTGAGATAATTTTAACTCAGTCAAAAAGATTAGCCTGAGCCATAATCTCTAGTTTGGTAATTGGTTCTAATTTAGAGCTTCGGCAGTATTAGGGGATTGTGCTAATTCCTCTAGTCTTTCTTGCTGATCTTGAGAAATACAAGATTGAATCATGACATCAATGTCTCCTGATAAAGAATTGGCTAAAGGAAAATTTTGACCCAGACGGTGATCGGTAATGCGGTTATCTTTGTAATTGTAGGTACGAATTTTTTCCGAACGCGCGCCTGTTCCCACTTGCGATCGCCTTAAACCTCTGACTTCTTGCTTTTGTTCTGCCAACTTGATGTCATATAGTTTCGCTCGCAGAATTTGCATCGCTCGTTCGCGGTTTTGTAGTTGCGATCGCTCCTCAGTACAAAAGATTCTAATTCCTGTGGGCTTATGAATTAAATCTACGGCAGTTTCTACCTTGTTAACGTTTTGTCCTCCAGCACCGCCAGAACGAGCCGTTTTAAGCTCAATATCCCCTGGATCGATCTCTACTTCCACTTCGTCTACTTCTGGCATCACCGCAACGGTAGCAGTAGAGGTATGAACTCTTCCTCCAGCTTCGGTTTGGGGTACTCGCTGCACCCGATGTACTCCGGCTTCAAACTTTAGCTTGCTGTATACAGAATCTCCTGTAATTTCTAAGATAGCTTCTTTAAAACCACCCATATCTGCTGCCGATTCACTGAGAAGACTTACTTTCCAATTTTGCTCTTCGGCATATCTAGAATACATACGCACTAAATCACCAGCCCAAATACTAGCTTCGTCTCCTCCTGTTCCCGCGCGAATTTCTAACATAATATTTTTATCATCATTAGGATCGCTGGGTAAGAGTAAAATTTTAAGCTTAGCCTCTAGCTGTTCAATTTGTGCTTCTAGCTCGCTAACTTCCATGCTAGCCATCTCTTTCATCTCAGGATCGTCAGCTTCTTTAAGTATTTCCTTAGCTCCAGATAATTGTTTAGTTGCTTCTTGCCATTGTTGATAAGTTATTACAGTTTCTTCCAAAGAAGAACGGACTTTAGCTATTTTCTGTAGTTCATCAGGATTGGTAGCAATATCTGGATCTGCCAAACGATGAGTAAGTTCCTGGAAAGTTTGTTCTACCGATTTAAGTTTATCTAGTAAATATGCTTCTGCCATTGGTTTTCTCCTATCAAACTAGGGTGATTATCTCAGGAAAATTTATCGATATACAACAAACCCAGTAGTTAATAAAAGCTAACTACTGGGCAGAGATTTTGGATAAAATGGCTATTTTTCTGCGTTGGATTCAGATTCACTATTGGAATCGAGCATACCGTATTTACGTAAAAAGCGATCGACTCGTCCTTCAGTATCAATAATTTTTTGCGTACCTGTGTAAAAGGGATGATTTCCAGACCAAACATCAACGTTAATTTCTGGCTGGGTTGAACCTACGGTCATTACAACTTCGCCGTTACAAATAACTTTGGCATCTGGATACCAGGTTGGATGAATTTCAGGTTTAGGCATTGTTTAGTTTCCTCAAAAAATTGCTTTATATAAATAGCCATTAAATAATTTGCAGCTTCATTACGTTTACAGCCGCAAATGAGCCAGTTGAAAAATCATTTATACTTAATTGCTTAGCTAAGAGCTAATGGCTAAAAGCTGATAGCTAAAAAAACCTATCGTTTGGAGAACTGAGGAGCTTTTCGCGCTTTCTTCAAACCGTATTTCTTCCGTTCTTTACAGCGGGGATCGCGGGTTAGATAACCTTCTATTTTTAAAGGTTGGCGATTGTTAGGATCTTGCTTACATAATGCTCTAGCTACACCTAACTTCACAGCATCGGCTTGACCTGTTAGACCACCACCATGTGCGTTGACCAAAACATCATACTCACTCTCGAAGCCTAATGTTTCCAAAGGACCTTTAATAGCCATTAAATAGCTGGGAATACGATTGAAATAGTCTTCTCCAGGTTTATTATTGACTATGAGCTTACCTTCTCCAGGCACTAAACGAACTCTTGCGATCGCTGACTTACGGCGACCTGTTGCCCAATATACTACTTTATCTTGTGTTCCTTCCATGTTTTAGTTCCTCTTGGGAATAGTGTTAATAATGATGGTTTCAGGAGTCTGAGCCGTATGAGGATGATCGGAGCCTGTATAAACTCGAAGCTTGGTAAATAGCTTGCGTCCCATAGCGTTTTTCGGCAGCATTCCCTTGACAGCTTTTTCAACAATGCGTTCAGGAATTCGCCGCTGTAACTGGTCGAAAGTTTCAGTTTTCATGCCCCCTGGTCTACCAGAGTGACGACGATATAGTTTCTGTTCGTTTTTTCTACCCGTAACCACGACTTTTTCGGCATTAATAACAATTACAAAGTCTCCAGTATCCATATGTGGAGTGAAGCTAGGCTTGTTTTTTCCTCGCAAGATCATCGCTATTTCCGTAGCTAAACGACCCAAGCGTTGCTCTTCGGCATCAATAACGTACCACTTCTGTTCGAGAGTTTCTAGGGTTGGCAGGGGAGTTTTATTCATGTTTCGTAATAATATTTTGTGAATTATTTTAAATAAATGAGGTTCACCGAGCTAGGTGGAAATTAGGCTGGGTGTCAAACCATAGAGATTGAGCAAAAGGAAACTCCCGATAGCCGACCCTCAATAGACAAAGCCCTTTTGCAGGAGCAGAATATTTGACCTCGGAGCGACACTGGGTTTGCCAGATGTTGGTAAAGTTTTCAGGCGTTCTTTTGCCTACTCCGACCTCTACCAGCATCCCTACCAACAGACGTACCATACCGTACAAAAAACTGTTTGCCTGAATTTCTAAGTGCAAAAATTCTCCTTGCCGATAGCATTCGGCAGCCTGTACTTCTACGCTCGAATCTGCTCGATCTGAACCAGATCTTTTAAAAGCGGCAAAATCATGTTCCCCGATCAAAGGTTTTAAAGCTGCCTGAATTAAAGATTCTTGCAATACAGACTGATAATAATGCCAGCAGGTTTGATTAACAAACACATTGGGGCGTTTATCGGTGTATATTGTGTAGCGGTAACGCCGCCACCTAGCCGAAAAACGTGCATGCCAATTATCGGAAACTTGAGCCGAAGCTATTACTACTATATCCTCTGGCAGTCTCGCGTTAATAATTTTAGCCCACTTACCAGCTGGAATTGGACCTTGATAGCCAAAGTGCGCGACTTGAGCTGCTGCATGAACCCCCGAGTCAGTTCTTCCTGCACCATAAATATTTACAGGAAAGCCAGTAATATCAGCGATCGCTTGTTCAATACATCCTTGAACGCTAACTTGGTTTGGTTGCTTTTGCCAGCCATGAAAGTTTGTTCCTAGATATTGAATCAATAAAGCTACCCTCATAAGATGCTTTGATTGAGATTGGCAGTTTATAACCATTCATCTAGTATCTACTTAAACTAACTCGATAATTGCCATTTCGGCATTATCACCACGACGGCGTTTAGTTCTCACGATGCGAGTGTAGCCCCCACTGCGATTACTATAGCGTTCGTTTACGGCTTTAAATAACTCGCTGACTAAATCTTTATCATAGATATAGCTTAAAGCTTGTCTTCTAGAAGCTAAAGAACCATTCTTGGCTAAAGTAATTATTCTTTCTACTTCGCTGCGTACTGCCTTGGCACGCGTTTGAGTAGTTTTAATTTGACCATGACGAATAATTTCTGTTGCCAGCGATCGCAACAAGGCTTTCCTTTGGTCTGCTGGTAGCCCCAGCATTTTGACTTTACATCGATGTCGCATGATTAATATTTGATACTAATACTGTTTATATATGCTTACTTACCTGACTTTTCTTGAGCTAGGGTAATTCCCAAGCGTTGCTGCAAGGCTTCTATTACCTCGTCTGCTGATTTTTGACCGAAATTTTTGATTTCTAAGAGGTCTTCTTGGGTATAATCAAGCAAGTCAGAAACTGAGTTAATCTGTGCCCGTTTTAGACAGTTGTAGGCTCTAACCGACAACTGCAATTCCTCAATAGGAATTTGGCTAGTTGGATCTTCGTCCTCTTGATACTCGTCTTGAATTTCTTCTAAAGTAAGATCTTTTAAAGGATTGAACAATTCAACCACAATTCCCGCCGCTTGAGACAAGGCTTCCTCTGGTTTAATACTACCATTAGTCCAAATCTCCATAATTAGGCGTTCGCGGATACCTGAACCATCAACTCGCGCATCTTCAACGCTATAATTGACCTTAGTGACGGGCATAAATACAGCATCTATTTGCAGAAAGTCCAAAGAACTTCCCTCTTCTTTACCTCTTTCAACCGCACGATAACCTTTGCCTCTTTCAACCCTAAATTCCATTTCTAGGCTAGTACCGGCGGCAATAGTTGCTACATACTGATTAGAATCTACCGTCTCCACTTCGGAGGGCAATTCAAATTGTGCAGCAGTAACCGTTCCAGGTCCAGTTGCCACTAAGCGACCTATTTGAGGCTGATTGGTATAGCTTTTGAGAACTATTTCTTTCATATTGAGAATAATCTCTAAAACGTCCTCTCTTACTCCCTCAATCGTGGCAAATTCATGAGTCGCAAAGCCAAACTTATGTTCTTGCTTGCTTTCATCCTTTGCCATACCTCCACCAATACGGATCGCGGTAACGGCTGCACCCTCTAAATTTGACAGCAGTACTCTCCTCAAGGCATTGCCCAGGGTAGTTCCTTGACCACGGTCTAAAGGTTCTAGGATAAACTTACTGTATTGATGTTGATTTTTTAGGGTTTTAGACTCTACACATTCAATTTGAAATTGCGCCACAGGCTGCTCTCCCTCTTATTCGACAAGCGATCTGGTAAATCACAATAAAAATAGTTGCATCATTTAGCTACAACTTACTAACTTTTGCTGATTGCTTCAAAGCTATACTCTGCGTCGTTTAGGTGGACGACAACCATTATGTGGTATTGGCGTAACATCACGTATTAAAGTGATTTCTAGCCCAACACCCTGTAAAGCTCTAATCGCTGTTTCTCGACCAGCACCAGGTCCGCTAACCATTACCTCTACCTGGCGCATTCCCTGATCCATAGCTCTTCGTCCTGCACTGTCGGCTGCTGTTTGAGCAGCAAAGGGAGTCCCTTTTTTGGCTCCTTTAAAACCGCTAGCTCCTGCCGAAGACCAAGATATTACATCTCCTCGAGTATCAGAAATTGTGACAATAGTGTTGTTAAAAGTGGACTGAATATGTGCCACACCATTGGGAACATTTTTTTTATTTTTCTTTGCGCTGCTTCTTCTTTTTGGTTGCGCCATGTTACTTTTGTTGTGATGTAATTATGGTTAGATATGAATTTTAGCTGTTTACTTCTTGCCAGGGGCTTTTTTCTTACCAGCCACAGTTAATCGTCTGCCTCTTCTGGTACGAGCATTAGTACGAGTTCTTTGACCTCTTAAAGGTAACCCCATACGGTGGCGACGACCACGATAGGTACCAATATCAGCTAAGCGCTTGATATTCATTGCTTCCCAGCGTCTTAAGTCGCCTTCAACCTGATAGTTATCTTCAACATATGCTCTTAGCTTAGTTACATCTTCATCAGATAGATCCCGAACTCTTGTGTCTGGATTGACTCCAGTCTCGGCGATCGCTTGCTGTGCCCGTGATAAGCCTACGCCAAAAATGTAGGTAAGCGCGATTTCCACACGCTTGTCACGAGGAAGATCTACGCCAGAAATCCTTGCCACGTTATTTACTCCCTAAGTTGTTTTGTTGCTTGTTTTGCTTCGTTTGCTGCTTAAATTAATCTTGGTCAGATGACTATAGACAATTATCCCTGGCGTTGCTTATGCTTGGGATTACTACTACAAATCACCATTACTCGACCGCGCCTCTTAATGACACGGCATTTTTCGCACATTTTTTTTACTGATGGTCTAACTTTCATGCCTTACTCTGGCCACATTGCAAGCCTATAATTGTATCAATCATTTGGTTTGTGTGTCAAATAGCTAAAGATTTGCTTTTTGACAAACTGGTTACTTGTTTTTGAGACGATAGGTTATTCTACCCTTAGTCAAATCATAAGGTGTTAACTCGACTTTGACGCGATCGCCTGGTAGAATTTTGATATAATTTCGCCGAATTTTACCTGAAATATGAGCTAAGACGTTAAAGCCATTATCCAGATCGACGCGAAACATCGCATTAGGAAGAGATTCTGTAACAGTCCCTTCCATTTCAATTAAATCTTGTTTAGCCAATATTTATCTCCGCTACTTCTTGATCAATAGTTAACGGCAATAGCTGTTTATCGTTTCACCGAGCAAATTGTCTAAATTTTTCGACACAGCATTACAATTATTACCTTTTTTGTCCACTTTATATCGTAATATACTGATATATTCGGGAGGTTGTTTGCCTAAAAACTATGATGAAATGACTTCACTTAATTGCTTAGTTACCTTTTCCATGGTTTGATTACCGTCAATAGTTTCGAGTATTTTCTTTTTTTGATAGAAATCTATCACTGGCACGGTATCCTGATGATAAACTTCTAAGCGACGACGAATAGTCTCTTCTGTATCATCCTTGCGCTTTCTTGCTAATAATCTTAATACGAGGACTTCATCTGGTACTTGCAGATTCAGAACACAGTCAGCATTTTGATCTAATTTAGCTAATAGCTCCTCTAGAAATGCAGCTTGATTAACGTTTCGGGGAAACCCATCTAATATCCAGCCGTTAAAAGTATCATCAGAAGAAAGACGGTCTTGGATTAAGTTCAAAATTAGAGCGTCAGGAACAAGTTCACCTCGATTCATGTAATCCTTGGCTTGTTTACCCAAAGGGGTTTGTTGGGCAACAGTTGCGCGCAGAATATCTCCAGTAGATACATGAGGTATTTGTCGATCTTCGGCTATTATCTGAGCTTGAGTTCCCTTGCCCGCACCAGGAGGACCAAGGAATATTAATCGCTTTGCCATATCAACTTATTGAAATTAAGGTTATATAATTGGCAGCCAAGAGTTAGCCTTTGGCTAGCCATTGTCTTTATACGGCAAAACTACTGTTTAACCATTCCTTCATAACGTTGAGAAATAACGTAGGTTTGTATTTGCTTAGCAGTATCAATTGCTACCCCCACTAAAATTAGCAAAGATGTTGCCCCAAAACCACTAAAAACCGTTGTTCCCGCAGGAATAGCACTTTCTACCAGAGTAGGAATCGTCGCCACTAAACCAAGGAATATTGCTCCTAAAAGAGTCAAACGATTAAGAACTTTTTCTAAATAAGCGCTGGTTGCCTTACCTGGTCTTATTCCAGGAATTGACGCACCCATTTTTTTGAGGTTCTGAGACATATCGACAGGATTGACAATTAAAGAAGCATAAAAGTAGCTAAAAAATAGAATCAAAACCAAATAAACCAGAATATAAGCCCAGTTCCCTGGCTGAATTGCGGTAGCAATTTGAGTAAATACATTTTTAACCGCTCCCTCTCCAGGTAAAAATCCAATCAGTTGAGCTGGTAAAAACAACACAGAAGAAGCAAAAATAATTGGCATTACTCCGCCTTGGTTTAGTCTTAAAGGAAGATAATTGCTTCTTTCGCGATATACTCTTCTACCTACCTGACGACGGGCAGATATAATTGGAATACGGCGTGTTCCTTCCTGAATAAAGACAATCCCGACAATCATGGTCAAAAAGACTAGGAGCAAAATTACCACTTGAGCGATCGCTTCTCTACCACCACTCTGTGCATACTCAATAGTGTTACCCAAAGTCTTGGGCAAGACAGCTACAATGTTGACAAAAATTAGTAGAGACGCTCCATTGCCAATACCTTTTTCAGTAATTAGCTCGGAAATCCACATGACAAACATTGAGCCAGCAGTTAAAGCCAGTACTGTTTCAGCAATAGGAAATATGCTCTTCTCAATTATGCCGTTATTAACCAGTAAGCCCATAGTAATACCAAAGCTTTGGATAATTGCTCCACCGAGAGCAACATAACGAGTTATTTGAGCTATTTTACGTCTTCCCGCTTCCCCTTCATTCTTTTGTAAATCTTCTAAGCTCGGTATCGCAGTTGCTAACAACTGCATAATAATTGAGGCATTAATAAAAGGTAAGATGCCCAGTGCAAAAATCCCGAGAGCAGAAATACCACCGCCAGTAAAGATGTCTAAAAAGCCAACTATTGAGGCATTACCCGAATTATCGATAAAATTGCCAAAAAGTTCTCGGTCAATTCCTGGAACAGGAATGAATACTCCTAAACGGACTAATATCAAAAGACCAATGGTAACCAGCAGCCTGCCTCTAAGACCAGCTGCCTGTGCCATTTGTAAAAAAGTCTCCTGTGCTGACGGAGTTTTTTCTCTAACCATACAGGTTTACCTCTTATATGCTTGGTACTAAAAAGTTGTTTACGGAGAAATATTATATAAATTTAATTTTTTACCCCTGCTCCTCATGATATACCAATCGTGAATGCTTACTTGGCAATAACTTCACAGGTACCACCAACAGCCTCTATTTTCTGGACGGCGCTTTTAGTAAATGCTGCTGCTTTAACATTTAATGCTGCTTTTAATTCACCATTGCCTAAAATCTTGAGCGGACCATCATTACTAGTAAGAATACCGTTTTCAAGTAAAGAACCTAAAGTAACCTCTGTGTTAGCAGGCAACGATTCTAAAGCTTCGACATTAATAATGGTGTAATGCTTTTGGTTGATTAGGGGAAAATGCTTTAGTTTAGGGACTCGGCGATAAAGGGGCATTTGACCGCCTTCAAAACCTGCCTTTGTTCCTGTACCAGAACGAGACTTTTGACCGCGCATGCCAAAACCACAGCTAGCACCCTGTCCAGCTGCAATACCACGACCAACTCTGCGTTTTCGTCTTTTTGAACCCTCTTTTGGGCTGAGATTTTCTAGTTTCATCTGTTTTCTCCAAACTATAAAAGGGAAAGTAAAACTGAAGCTGTTTTGAGGTAGGTGGCTTATTCTCGCTCGAAACCAAGAATATACACCAATCAACAAGCTTATAGCTTATGGCTTATAGCTTATGGCTTATAGCTTTTTTAAGCGTACAGCTGTTCGATTGAAATATCTCTTTCCCGAGCAACCTCTGCAAAAGTACGCAGGCTAGCCAAAGCGTCAATCGCTGCTCTAGCGTTATTTAAAGGACTATTAGAACCCAGTTGTTTTGCCAAAATATTTTTAACTCCAGCCAGTTCTAGTACGGTACGAACCGCACCACCAGCAATTACTCCAGTACCAGGAGCAGCAGGACGCATAAATACTTTGGCACCACCAGCTATACCGTTGGTGATATGAACAATTGAGTTAGCTTTGGTTAGAGATACTTCAACCAATTGTTTTTTAGCATCGGCAACACCTTTACGCACTGCTCCGATAACATCAGCCGCTTTGCCAACACCTACTCCAACCTGTCCTTTTTCGTTACCTACTACGACAATGGCACGGAAGCTTAGTTTTTTACCACCTTTGACTACTTTGCTGACCCGACGAATTTGCACCACTCGCTCTTGCCAAGCAGAGTCTTTTTCTTTGGCGCGACTTTTGTTGCGCGACTTATTGGATTTAGCCATAGTTATTATCCTTGATATTTTGATTTAGAAATCCAAGCCAGCTTCTCTAGCTCCATCAGCTAGAGCTTTGACTCTGCCGTGATAAAGGTTGCCACCTCTATCAAAAACTACTTTAGCAATTCCTTTTTCTAAAGCTTTTTGAGCAACTAGCTTGCCAACTTCGGCTGAAGTTTTGCACGTAGCACCATTAGATTCGAGATTAAAATCAGATGCTGCTACCAAAGTCTGCTGTGCTACATCGTCAATAACTTGAGCATAAATATGATTGTTAGAACGGAAAACACACAAACGAGGGCGTTCGGGAGTACCGCTAACTTTTTTGCGT
Organism: Coleofasciculaceae cyanobacterium; assembly: GCA_036703275.1. Classification (NCBI taxonomy): domain Bacteria; kingdom Bacillati; phylum Cyanobacteriota; class Cyanophyceae; order Coleofasciculales; family Coleofasciculaceae; species Coleofasciculaceae cyanobacterium. The sequence continues at coordinate 124,967 of DATNPK010000098.1, forward strand.
ACCCGTCGATGACGGCGTTTTACGGATTCTTTGCGTGAAAGCTTCATAATTTCTACTTACCTGTCTTACCAGCCTTGCGTCTTACCTGCTCATCAAAGTAGCGAATTCCTTTTCCTTTGTAAGGTTCGGGGGGTCTTACTGCTCTGATTCTGGCAGCAACGTTGCCCACTACTTCTTTACTATTGCCACTAACAATGACTTCGGTATTCTTGTTTTCAACAGTCACGTCAATGCCATCAGGCATTTCCATTTCAACAGGCTTACTATAGCCAACGTTAAGAGTTAGCTTTTTACCCTGAGCTTGTGCTCTATAACCAACACCCTGAATCAAAAGGCGTTTTTGAAATCCTTTAGATACTCCATCTACCATGTTGGCGACTAGGGTACGGCACAAACCATGACGTTGGCGACCAATACGAGAGTCATTGGTTGGGTTAACCAAGATTGTGTCTCCCTCTTGTTTAACTTCAATTGGTTGAGGAATTTCTCGTTCTAAAGTACCTTTGGGTCCTTTGATCGTAACGTGTTGTCCTGAGATTTGCGCGCTTACCTGATCGGGAATTGGAATCGGCAGTTTGCCAATACGAGACATAATTTACTTCTCCTATTAAATTACCAAACGTAACAAAGAATTTCACCGCCAACTCCTTGACTGCGGGCTTCCCTATCTGTCATTACTCCACGAGATGTGGAAACGATCGCAATACCAATGCCCCCGAGAACGCGAGGAATATCTTTTTTTGTTGAGTAAACTCTCAGTCCTGGTTTACTGACCCGCTTGAGGGTACTAATAATTGGTTGGCGATTTCTGCCTTTATATTTCAAGGAAATTTCAATAAATTTTTTGGGGTCTGACCCTGTTTCCTCAAAACTTTCGATAAAACCTTCGCTTTGCAATACTTGAGCAATAGCACGAGTCATGCGAGTTGAAGGAACTTGGGTGGTTTGATGCTTGACCATGCAGGCATTACGGATGCGGGTCAGCATATCTGAAATAGTATCGGTTGCTGCCATTATTTCCTATTTTATGTTTTAAATACGCAGATAACGTTAATTGTCGCGGAAAGGCATTCCCATTTCTTTGAGCAAAGATCGCCCTTCTTCATCGTTTGTTGCCGAAGTGACGATAGAAATATCCATCCCTCTAATTTGATCGATGCTATCGTAGTCAATCTCAGGGAACATTAATTGTTCTCTAACGCCTAAACTGTAGTTGCCCCGACCGTCAAAGCTTTTAGGACTAATTCCCCGAAAGTCACGAATACGCGGTAGAGCCAAGGCAATCAATCGTTCTAGGAAAGCATACATTTTGGCACCGCGAAGAGTCACCATGACTCCTACTGGCATTCCTTCACGGATTTTAAATCCAGCGATCGCTTTTTTGGCTCTGGTAACTACGGGCTTTTGTCCTGTAATCACGGTTAATTCATTAATCGAAGATTCAAGTGCTTTGGCATTTTGTGATGCTTCGCCTAAACCTCGGTTGATGACAATTTTGACTAGTCGTGGTACTTCGTGAACGTTACTAAAGTTAAACTGTTCTGTCAGCTTGGGGACAATATCCTCTGAATATTTTTGTTTTAGTGATTTGGGCATGATGGTAAGATTTTCCTGGGCTTGGTCAGGAAACTATAAGGTTAAAAAATTTAAATTTTTCCGACGCTGAAGGCTTGAAAACTAATCGATAATCTCGCCAGTTTTTTTGAGCATTCGCACCTTGCGACCGTCTTCAGTAAAGGTATACCCGACACGGCTTACGGTCTTTTCTTTATTGGAATAAAGCATTACATTAGAGCTGTGAATCGGAGCTTCAAAAGTCACTATCTGACCCGATTCTCCTTCTTGTTGAGGTTTGACGTGCTTAGTACGCACATTAACCCCCTCAACAACTACTTGACTAGTTTTGGGAATTACTCTTGATATTTCTCCTACCTTGCCTTTATCTCGTCCAGAGATCACTTGAATAGTGTCTCCTTTCTTCACATGCAGTTTGTAGCGGGTAGGTGCGCCTTTCGGTTTAGCCATTTATATTACCTCTGGAGCTAAAGAGACTATCTTGGTAAAGTTTTTCTCTCTTAATTCTCTTGCCACAGGACCAAAGACGCGAGTGCCTCTTGGGCTACCCTGTTCGTTAATAATCACCGCAGCATTATCGTCGAAACGAATGCTCATGCCACTAGGGCGATTGACTGACTGTTTAGTTCTGACGATCACCGCTTTAACAACTTCGGACTTTTTTACGCCCATATTAGGTAAAGCGTCTTTGACTACTGCCACTACGACATCACCGATAAAGGCATAAGGACTGTTTCCTTTGCCAATTACGCGCAAACACATTAGTTTGCGTGCACCACTGTTATCAGCGACATTTAAATAGGTCTGTTGTTGAATCATGATTGACTTCGACCAGGGAAATTAGGTTGATAAGAATTAAGATTGTCTGGATTCAATAATTTCCTCGACCGTCCAGCGTTTGGTTTTGCTTAAGGGGCGAGTTTCTTTGATCCGCACGCGATCGCCAATTTTGCATTGGTTTTCTGCGTCATGTACTTTGTATTTTTTAGTTCTGACGACAATTTTGCCGTACTTTGGGTGAGGAGAACGGTTTTCAATAGCTACAACAATGGTTTTATCCATTTTGTCGCTGACTACTTCTCCAACTCTTTCTTTTACTGCCATAATTTATTCTCCTTTTGCAGCAGTGATTTCACGCTCGCGTTCTACAGTGAGTAATTGAGCCATGCGATGTTTAGCGTGTTTAAACAGATGAGGTTTCTCTAAGCGTCGAGTGGCTTGCTCCAGCCTTAACTGAAATAGTTCTCGCTTAACCGCTAGAATTTCTTCTGCCAATTCTTCCTCACTCAACTTTCTGGCATCTTCAATCTTTGGTAGAGCCATATTACTTATAATCCTCGTCACGAGTGATAAATTTAGTCTTGATCGGTAGCTTCTGGGCTGCTAGGCGCATTGCTTCTTTAGCTATATCTTCTGGAACCCCAGCCATTTCAAACATAACTCTGCCTGGTTTGACTACTGCTACCCAAAACTCAGGAGAGCCTTTACCAGAACCCATACGGGTTTCAGCCGGCCGCATCGTAACGGGTTTGTCTGGGAAAATCCGAATCCAAATTTTACCGCCACGTTTGACATAGCGCGTCATCGCTCGACGTGCGGCCTCAATTTGGCGGGCAGTAATCCAAGAAGGTTCTGTAGCTTGAAGAGCATAATCACCGAAATTTAGGGTGTTGCCGCGATAAGCCATCCCTCTCATGCGACCTCGATGTTGTTTACGAAATTTCGTTCTTCTGGGACTAAGCATAATAGTAATATTTTGCTAACTTAAGTCTTGTTAATAGTTACTCTGAGCGATCATCAAACTTTTGACGGCGACGCTGACGGCGGGGGGCTTGATTAGGTACTGCTGTGGCAGCCTCTTCTTGCCCTGGAATAATTTCGCCTTTAAATACCCAAACCTTAACCCCGAGAATTCCGTAAATAGTCAACGCGGTGCGATAAGAGTAGTCAATATCGGCTCTAAGAGTATGTAGCGGGACTCGACCTTCCCTAACCCATTCTGTACGAGCAATCTCAGCTCCATTTAAACGACCGCTAACCTGAATTTTGATGCCCAAAACCTCAGCTCTTTGCGCTCTTTGGATTGCCTGACGGACAACTCGACGGAAAGAAACTCTTCGCTCTAGCTGCTGACAGATATACTCGGCAATTAACGTTGAATCAGCATCGACGCGGGGTACTTCTATTACGTTGATCCGAATTTGACGGCTGTTGCCCACCTTAGTTTGAAGATCGGTACGTAGCTTTTCAATTCCCGAACCCCCACGACCGACCACAACCCCTGGTCTAGCAGTATGAATTGCCAAATCAATTTGGTCGGCTTTACGTTCAATCTTGACCTGAGAAATACCTGCGTTATTTAGCTCTTTGTTAACGTATTCTCTGATTAGACGGTCTTCCTGTAATAGCTCGGGATAACGTTTAGTATCTGCATACCAGCAAGACTGGTGTTCTTTGGTAACTCCCAGACGAAAGCCTGTTGGGTGTATCTTTTGTCCCACAAATGTTTCCTCGTAATAGTAATTAATTAAATTTAGAATTTTTGATTTTAATCGGTTACTTCTGGCGCGACAGCCACGGTGATGTGACAGGTTGGCTTACGAATTTGGTAGGCTCTGCCTTGGGCTCGGGGACGATAACGTTTAAGAACGGGACCACCGTCAGCAAAGGCTTTGCTGACTACTAGATTTGCGGGATCTAACCCATTATTATGTTCTGCGTTTGCCACAGCCGATCGCAATGCTTTTAAGATTGGATCGCAGGCTTTATAAGGCATAAACTCCAAAATAATTAGAGCTTCTCGATATTGACGACCGCGAATTTGATCCAATACCCGTCTGACCTTAAAAGGAGACATTCGGATATATTTGGCGATCGCCTGTACTTCGTTGTTGGTATCTATTGTCATAGTAGTATCTACGATCTAGCGTCTCCCTTTCTTGTCGCCTTTAGCATGACCCCTAAAAGTACGGGTCGGAGCAAATTCTCCTAGTTTATGTCCCACCATTTGGTCGCTAATAAACACGGGAATATGTTGGCGACCATTATGCACGGCAATTGTGTGTCCCACCATTTGAGGCAGAATAGTTGAAGCCCTAGACCAAGTTTTAATTACTTCTTTCTTGTTACCCGCATTCAACCGTTCAATTTTCTTGAGCAGGCTGTCGGCGATAAAGGGCCCTTTTTTTAAAGAACGACTCATATTTTTAAAATCAACGATGAATTAACGACGACGACGGACGATTAGCTTGTTACTGGGCTTATTTTTCTGGCGTGTTTTCTTACCCAACGCTGGTTTACCCCAAGGAGTTACAGGACCACTTCTACCAATGGGCGCACGTCCTTCACCACCACCATGAGGGTGATCGACAGGGTTCATCGCACTACCACGAACTTCGGGTCTTCTACCCAAATGGCGCATTCGACCCGCTTTACCTAGCTTAAGGTTACGATACTCAACGTTGCCTACCTGTCCGATAGTGGCGTAACATTCTTTGCGTACCATTCTGACTTCCTTGGAGGGCAGACCAATAGTTACATAGTCTCCTTCTTTAGCCATTACTTTAGCCCCAGCACCAGCAGCACGAACTATCTGTCCGCCTCGGCCGGCTATTAGCTCAACGTTATGGATCGTTTCGCCCAAAGGCATATTGCTTAATGGTAAAGCATTACCAACTTCAATCGGAGCATCGGGACTAGCAATAATCGCTGTTCCCACCTTCATGCCCACAGCAGCTAGAATATAGCGTTTTTCACCATCTTCATACTGTACTAAAGCAATACGCGCATTACGATTAGGATCGTATTCGATCGCAATTACCTCAGCGGGAATATTACGTTTATCCCGACGAAAATCGATAATCCGATAGAGACGCTTGTGTCCACCACCGCGACGACGGCTGGTAATTACACCACGGTTGTTGCGTCCTTTTTGACGATGTTTGTATTTGGTTAAAGATTTTTCGGGCTTACTTTTAGTAATTTCGGAAAAATCGGGAACTACCGCTTGGCGGGTTCCTGGTGTGTATGGTCTAAATGAACGAGTACCCATAATTTGCTTTTAACTAGCTTTTTCGAGTTCGAGTTTATACGTCGGGGAACAAGGCGATCGAATCCCCGTCTTTGAGAGTGACAATAGCTCTTTTGTATTGAGCCTTGTAACCGATAAATCTGCCTACCCGACGCTTTTTGCGGGGTAAGGTCAAAGTATTTACCTTGACAACAGTGACGTCAAACAGACTTTCAATCGCTGCTTTGATATCAGGTTTGGTAGCTTTGGGTAGCACATCAAAAACGTACTTACCAAGTTCCATTTGAATTGTGCCTTTTTCGGTAATGATTGGCTTGAGGATTAAGTCGGCTAAATCTCTCTCTTGGTATCTAGTCGTCACCGTAAACCTCCTGAATCTGTTCTAAAGCGTCTTTAGTTACCACAATTTTGTTGGCATGAAGAACATCCACAACATTAAGGTTAGTCGCCTTAATCAACTTGACTTTGGCAATGTTGCGCGTTGATAGATTAACGTTGTCCGAAACTTCTTTGAGAATCAATAAAACCTTAGCATCAGGTTCTACACCCCAACGTTGGAGAGCAGAAATTACTTCCTTGGTTTTGGGACGATCTAGCTCTGAGGCAAAGTTTTCGACCACAATGGTATCTTCTAAGCGAGAAGTAAAGGCTGTTCTTAATGCTAATCGTCTTTCCTTACGATTCATCTTGGTACTAAAATCTCTAGGCTTTGGCCCAAAGATTACACCGCCACCACGCCATAGAGGAGAACGAATTGAACCTGCACGAGCGCGACCAGTTCCTTTTTGTCTCCAAGGTTTACGTCCACCACCCCGAACTTCCGCACGAGTTTTGGTAGAAGCTGTTCCCTGACGAGCATTATTCAACTGACGAACCATTGCTCGATGAACAATATGTTCGGCGGTTTCTGATTTGGCTACCTTAAGTTCTACAGATGCCTCGCCAGCATCTTGCCCCTGCCAATTTTTGACTACACAATTAACCATGGTTATTTGTTACTTACCTGTTTTGTCCTTAAATAACTAACGAGCTGTTATTACTATCCAACGATTTTGCTGGGAGAAATACTGAGTAAAGAGCCAGGCTTACCTGGAATAGCACCTTTTATCAGTAGCAAATTCTGCTCCGCATCAACCTTGACAACTGTTAGTTTGCGAGTAGTTACCTGCTTTCCGCCGTAGCGTCCTGCCATTTTCTTACCAGGATAGACACGACCAGGGGTAGTACCTGCACCAGTAGAACCAGGCGCGCGATGGTTTTTAGAACCATGACTCATCAAACCACGTTTGAAGTTGTGACGCTTTTGATAACCTGTAAAACCACGACCCATAGTTTTACCACTTACGTCTACGGTTGTCTCGGTATTAAAGATTTCGGAAATATCTAAAGCTTTACCAAGCTCATAACTAGCTGTCTCCTCAATGCGGTACTCTTTAAGATGACGCACAGGACTGGCTCCTGCTTTGCTTAAGTGACCCAGTTCAGGCTTAGACAAAGCTTTTTCTTTAACTTCGCCATAGCCAATCTGAATTGAACTATAGCCATCCGTTTCTTTAGTTTTGATTTGAGTTACGACACAAGGCCCAGCTTGAACCACAGTAACGGGAATTGCATTTCCTGTTTCGCGATCAAAAACTTGGGTCATGCCTACTTTGGTGCCAAGAATACCGACAGACACTAATTTGAACCCCACTATATTGCAACACGACAAGCCATCAAGCCTTTATCTGACTCTTGGCTAAATATATACTTACCGTAGACCACTGCCGTCTAATGACGGTGTAACTTTAACTGACGAAAAAATAGCCATCTTGCCAAATATCGATTGAAATATCAACAAAATGTCCAGCAGCAAATATATAATTTTGTTTTCTAAGATTTACGATTAGAAAAGCCTAAGGGTAAATCCCAACAGCTTCTAATTTTCAGAGTTATCTGTACCCTCTAAGACTTAAAGAATTAATTTCTTCAGTTTCCTAAGGAGGTAGCAAATCCTATAAAATTTCTCACTTGCCCCGTAACGAGTTTGTTTTTTATAAATAAAATTACAGTGAAAACTCTCTCATTTAGCCTCAAGGATTAAAATAGTCAACTTTCCTATTCGGCCAGGGGATGATTAGACTTTATATCTATAAATGTGAGATTTGCCAGTTTTGACCACAATCACTAATGATACATGATGCCGTAAGTTTCTGACAAGGATATTTTTGGTTTGGGCTAGAAATTGACGATCGCGATCGCCAATTTCTTCATCAACAAACCGCAATCAAGACAGTCTAATACTTTACTGTCTCTTTGAAGCAACAATCTTCTAAAATATAGTTTGAACAAATCTTTTGGACATATACGAATACCATGCCACTAATTACCACGGGAAAATCATTTATTCGCGCTTTAGAAAAAGCTGGTGCATTGGGGTTGTATATGCCCTTAGAAGGAGGCGCAGAGGGGCGTTATCAAAGACGGTTACGCGCGTATGGTTACCATACTATTAATATTACTGCCAGAGGATTAGGGGATTTGGCAGCCTATTTAACTAGAGTACATGGGGTACGCCCGCCTCATTTAGGTAAAAAGACTATTGGACGAGAGGCTAGTGTTGGTGATATTTACTATGTGCCACCTGTTGCTACTTATGAATTAAATTCTTTACCTGCTGATGCCAAGGGATTAGCACTATGGATCATGGAAGGACAAATTTTATCTCGCCAAGAAATTCAGTATCTAGTCGCTTTAACCAAGAGTGAGCCAAAAATCAAGGTTATTTTGGAAATGGGAGGCGATCGCTATGTTAATTGGAAACCTTTGGCGGACACTTTGACCGCTGCATAATTCATAATATAGAGGAAGCTCTAACCAGATGTTGCGATAGATTACGGGGTGGTATTGGTGTCAGATAATAACATGGATGATTTACTGGCTCAGTTAAAAGCTGAATTGGAGCCTGAACAAGCAAAGTCGAAGACAAATAAGTTACCAGAACGCAAATCGCCACCCCAGTCAACGCCTCAAACATCACAGGCATCAATGGATCGGATGCTTGCAGAACTAAGGGAAGATCTAGAATCGGGAAGAGGTAGACCAAATTCTACACCTAGCGAATCATCGTCCCAAGTCAAATCGAGTCAGGAGGTGAGAAGCTCAGCCAAAGATCGAGATCGCCTTAACGCCCTGATAGATACAGACTATCGCAGACAAGCACACAAGCGTGAGGAGAAGCTAGCTGAAGTTAAACGCCAAGAAGAAGCAAAAATTGCCGAACAAAAACGCCGTCAACAAGAATTAATTGAGGCGCAGAAAAGAGAAGAATTACGGGAGCGCAGAAGAAAAGAAGCTCTACGAGGAAAAGCCCAACAATGGCTCAAAAACTTAAATCCGCGCTCGGAAGAAGGGCAATGGTTTGAAGAGTTTTCTTATTCTTATGAAGATAAACTACAGGCGGCGATCGACTATTTAGAAGCTATGCGCGAAACTGGCTTGTAATTATTCTATATTGATGAATGCGATCGCGGACATAATCGACACAAAGTAGTCTGATTTTTTACCTTGATTATATGAAAAGTGCGATCGCGGTATTTAGCTGAAACAATAGAGCAAAAATACTAGTTGAATCAATCATCCTGAATCTTTTTCTCGATACCCTATCGTCCGTACCCTCCGACCTATATAATCACACAGGAAGCCATAGCAAGGTTAAGCAACCATAGTAACTAAATGCGGATTTTATTTGTCTCAGCAGAAGTAGCGCCAATCGCTAAAGTGGGTGGATTAGGAGATGTCGTCGGTGCATTACCTAAGATATTAAGAAAATTGGGTCATGATGTCCGTATTTTCATGCCTTACTATGGGTCTTTGTATAGTAAACTTAACCTCTCTCCCGATCCTATTTGGTGGGGGGCTGCTATGTTTAATAGCTTTGCTGTCTACGAAAGTGTCTTGCCAGATAGTGATGTACCACTTTATTTATTTGGTCATCCCGCTTTCGATCCCGATCGCATTTATGGAGGAGAAGATGAATCGTGGCGATTTACTTTTTTTAGCAATGGTGCTGCTGAATTTTGCTGGAATTACTGGAAACCAGAAATAGTTCATTGTCATGATTGGCATACGGGAATGCTGCCTGTCTGGATGAATCAGTCACCCGATATTTCTACCGTTTATACGATTCATAATTTAGCTTATCAAGGTCCTTGGCGTTGGTATTTAGATCAAATTACCTGGTGTCCGTGGTATATGCAGGGACATAACGTCATGGCTGCTGCGGTACAGTTTGCCGATAAAGTTACTACCGTTTCTCCTACCTATGCTCAACAAATCAAAACCGTAGAATATGGCGAGAAGCTAGAAGGTTTATTGTCATTTATTAGTGGCAAAATTACAGGCATTCTTAATGGGATTGATGTTGATAGCTATAATCCCGCTACTGATCAAGCTTTAAAAGAAAATTTTACTCAAAAGTCTCTAGAGGAAAGAGCAATAAATAAAGCTGGGTTACAGACAGAATTGGGTCTTAATGTAGACAAAGATGTCTTTTTAATGAGCGTTGTATCTCGATTAGTCGATCAAAAAGGTATTGGCTTGCTGTTGCAGATTATCGATCGCTTTATGGCTTACAGTAATTCTCAGCTAGTGGTTTTAGGTACGGGCGATCGTCAAATAGAAACTCAGCTATGGCAACTGGCAACTCGTTTTCCTGGTAGAGTGTCGGTACAGCTACTTTATAATGATGCTTTGGCACGCAGAATTTACGGAGGTTGTGATGTATTTTTGATGCCTTCTAAATTTGAACCTTGCGGTATTAGCCAGATGTTAGCGATGCGCTATGGTTGCATTCCCATTGTCAGACGCACAGGCGGTTTGGTAGACACGGTAAGTCATCACGATCCGATGAATCAAAGCGGTACTGGTTACTGTTTTGATCGCTATGAACCGCTAGATTTATTCACCTGTATGGTTCGCGCCTCAGAAGGTTTTGTATATAAAGATAGATGGCAGCAGTTACAGCAAAGAGCTATGAGTCAAAACTTTAGCTGGCTAAAATCTGCTTTAGAATACATCAAAATATACAAAGAAATACTTGGTCAATCAACCGATTTAACCCCAGAAGAACAAGAAAAGTTAGCAGCATTAACTCCGCAAAATCTTATAAATAGTAATTAAAGTTTTCTAGTTGATTTCAAAGTTTAAATAAATCTACAAACGGCTGGTTGTTGACTTAGCTGTTGGGCTTTGCTGATAAATTCTGCTTGAGGTGCGGTTTTGATTAAATAGGCATCAGCACCAATCATATCCCCCAGCATCAAATCTGCTTGAGTTGCTTTTGTCGAACAAATAATGACTGGGATTGAGCAGGTTTGTTTACTTTTTTTGAGCTGCAAACAAAACTTGAAGCCGCTCTTTCCATTTATTACCACATCTAAAATAATTAAATTGGGTTGGTAATTTGTCATAGTTTGTTGAGCTTCTTCTACACCAAGGGCTTTTTCGACGCTAAATCCAGCATTTTATAAATAGATACCAAAAACCTCTCGCATCATCAAGCTATCATCTACTACTAAAGCTTTATTCATGCTCAAAAAGCTAAAAATTATCTAATTTATTCTTTGATTGATATACAAATAATTCCCGAATGTTTATTATTACGTTAGATAGACAAAATGCTGTAACGATTGATTTATTAAGACACGCGCATTTTGTAAAGGCAAATGACTATTCGCCCTTACGTTGAATATTATTTAAAACATTACGATCTTTTCGTATAAGACTACTAGCGCGTCTAAATTAATTTATTGGGTATTGAAAATAGTTTCAGTCCCCTCCTCAAGCTTGGATGAATCAGCCCTGCATTTTAGCTTAGATGCGCTCTTTTGGTTGGGTTGAAAGATAAAACCCAACCGCATTTTTGCTTGGTACAAAAAGTTTAATATTTAACTAGGACTCCTGGTTCTTTTTGAATTGGCAAAATATCCAATATATCTGTCTGAGAACAATATTTAAGATCTTCGTCTCCATTCAATTTTAGAAGGCGTTGTCCGTGGCTGCATTGACGAAAGACATTTAAGAGATTGTCTTTCCATTGTTCATACAGTGCGATCGCGCCAATCACTTCATCGTTACCAAACAATTCGATTAACGGCGTATCACTTTGTTGCAAAATTAGCTGAGCGATCGCTCCTGCACAGACAGTATCCTCTACGGAATAATCTCCTTCCCAACCTGAACCTACCAGCCAAACTGTTTTTGGTTGAGTTTCAAAAATATAGTTAACCGCAGCTAGGCGGTTAATTTGGGCAGCAGTAATTACCTGGGGAGCTTTTTCAACCCTTTGCAAAGAACGAGTACCGTTGGTAGTCGTCAGAAACAACCGTTTGTTTTTGACAACTTCTGGTTTACAGGCAAGAGGAGAATTGCCCAGATCAAAGCCTTCTACTGTTACACCACCTCTTTCTCCGGCTCGAAGACGTTTTGCTTTTGACCAAGATTCTGATTGACGCATCAGTTCTTCTATGTTACTAAATGCTTGGACAGACTCTGCACCTGCATCAAGAGCCGCAGCGATCGTAGAAGTTGCCCTTAAAACGTCAATAACTACTGCACAGTCTGGTAATCGGTCTGTTGGAGTACTCTCAGGAGTATGATAAACGAATAATTTCACGCTAGTACAGCTAACTATATATACAGTTAATAAATAAAAACTTACGCAATTATACGTTATTTATCTTCCTAATTAATTATCTGTTGTCTAGAGGATTAAATTACTAATTAATCAAGCAAAATATTCCGACAAAAAGGCTCTGATTCTCAAATTTCAACTTACCAATAATACTTACTGCCAGGAGTTAGATGATGAAGCGTAACAATTATCAAAAAAAATATCGATTTAAAGTTCTTCTTGGTTTGCTATGGCGAAAAAATCAGTTTGTTAGCTTATTATTAACAGCATTTGCTGTTACTTTTTCTTATAATGTTTTACTTCAGGCTCAACCAACTTTAGCTCAAGATGCGATCGCTCATCCTACCTTAAACAAGAATATTCTTTACGTTAATCCTCAGGTGGGAGACGATTCTCAGGTAGGCAAAAAAACATCGCCCCTCAAAACAATTACCCAAGCTTTAAAACTAGCTGATGCTGGCAGCACAATTCAGTTGGCATCAGGAACATATAGCCAAAAAACAGGAGAAAAATTTCCGTTAGTTGTTGACAACAAGATTACGCTCCAAGGAAATCCTGAAAATCAAGGCTATAACACTATTATTGAGGGTGATGGTTATTTTATGAGTCCGACTGGTGCGGGGCAGAATATAGCGATCGCTGCTGTTGATGATGCAGGCGGCATTATAGGAGTTACCGTGATTAATAAGCATTCACGGGGACATGGTTTATGGATCGAGTCGGCTAACCCAAGGGTAGTTAGCAATACCTTTACCCGTAATGGCAATACTGGGGTTTCGGTTAACGGCAATAGTTCGCCAACAGTAGAAAACAATTATTTTTACAACAATTCTGGCAATGGCTTGATAGTTTACGGCACTTCTCAACCAAAAGTTATTGACAACACTTTTGAAAACACAGGTTTTGGGGTTAGTGTCGTGCAAAATGCTGCCCCAACTCTGACAAAAAACACCTTTGATGGCAATCGAATTGGTATTATCTTAGAAGGAAATTCTCAAGCTGTCTTGCGGGACAATGAAATCATCAACTCTAGAGAATCTGGCTTAACGGCGATCGCTCAATCTCAGGTTGATTTAGGTACTACTAATGAAGCTGGAAATAATATTTTTCGTAGTAATAGAAAACTAGACATTCAAAACGCTGCTGAAAATGAAATAGTTGCAGTTGGTACACAAACCCAAGGAAAGACGCAAGGCAATATCAATTTTGATAGTGGAGAATTTATCGCCCGAACCAATCCTACTCAAAGTAAATCTCTACCACCTTTACCTGATTCAGATCGACTGCCTGCTCGACTAGATTTACCTGCACCAACAGCGCCAACGGTAGATACTACTGCTAATACTTCTCTACCTGCACCAACAGCGTCAACGGTAGATACTACTGCTAACACTTCCCTACCTGCACCAACAACGCCAACGATAGATACTACGGCTGATGCTTCTCTGCCTGAACCACCTCCTGTAACCGATCCAAATACGGGGAACAAAGAATTGGTATTTACTACTTCGTCTTCTGCGCCTCCAGTCGAAACTACTCAACCTGAACCAGTGCCATTTCCGCCGGCAATCAGCAGTTCGTCTGTTAATCCAGTTAAATACAAAGTTTTAGTCGAAGCCATAAATGAAACCGAAGAAAACGAAGTGCGATCGCTTTATCCTGAAGCTTTTAAAACTGTATTTGAGGGACAATCACTATTACAAATAGGAGCGTTTAACAATTGGGACAAGGCTAAACAAGCAGAGCGATCGCTAGCAGATTTGGGTTTAGCAACCTATTTTTTGGAATAGGCTGGTTTTTTGAATCGGTTGCTAATCTGAAATTTTCTTTAATATCTCGATCGATTGCTGTTGTTGGTTAGCTAGCTGACTTTGGCAATTATCGAGATTTTTCATTAAGTCGTAACTTGGCTTTTGACTAGATACCAAAATACTTATCTTGTTAGTTAAATCACGCATGGTTGAATACATCAAATCGCGCTTCATCCCAGCAAGATCATAAGTTAAAGCCTGTATAGCTTTTGCATTAGATTCTATGAGTTGTTCTAGTTCGCTCATCTTAAAATAAAAGTTTAATTAATTGGTAATTAAAGTATAGTCATTGCTTTATTGGCAACAAACTAGTTTTTTTTAATTGTCGTCGATCGCGATCGCACTTGTTCTGGGTACTTTAAGTAATACTTGTGGCGAGGTATTTTGTACCTTGATTGACACCTATTTAAAAGTGCTAGCTTTACATGAAACTTTTATTATTAAAAACTTTATTACAACGTCGCGCCAGGGACGAAGGTTTTACTCTGCCGATGGTAATTGCCCTGGGGTTAGTAATGCTGCTTTTAGGAGCAGTTAGTATTACCACTGCCAATGAAGAGAATTTAACTGCTATAACTCAGAATTCTCGCTCCGATGCTTTGGCGATCGCTGAAGTAGGAGTTGCCCGATACAGAGAACTATTAGATCGCAATCGAATATTAACAGTATATGATGAGAGACTTCCCACAACAGGAGAAAAAGTAGCTGATATTCCTGTTACTAACGCGCAGACTAAGCTATGGGGAAGAACCGAGGTTTGCAGCAGTGACATAGCCAATTTTCGTCAAGGCGCAACGCCACAGGATATAGCTGATACTCAAGATCTTGATAATGATGGCAATACAACGGAAATTATTGGCTCTTATTCTTTAGTTTCTTATGACTATGTAAATAACATACCTTATGACAATACAAAACCCATAAATAAAAATAGTACTCCTCCTAATATTCCAGACACTAACAAAAACGGTGATTTCAACTTAACCAATGATGGAGCCAATAACGATGCCATAGGTAAATTAACAGTTAAAGGCACAGCTCCCGATGGTAGTGCAGCACAAATTCAAGTAGATATTCCAATCCGTATCAATCTAGCTGATATGACTAATCTTGCCCCTGCTTTATGGATTGGAAGTAACACTCCTAATTTAGGTAATTTAACTATTGGTAATGGCAATGTTGTAATTCAAGATTTACCAGTAACAACTGGTACTACGAGAGACGGATGTAGAAGCTTTAGCTCCTTAGCGTCTACAACACCAAGAAGACCAGTAATTAGTGATAGTCGCAGTATTCCTTCAATTCAGAAAATTATTGACAATGTTGCTAGTGCTAGAACTGCTCTTACTAAACCTACTCCAAGTACAATAAACACTCCCATTGCTAGTCCAGGACAACTGCTTTTTGGGGCTACTACCGATAAGCCATATAACCCAGATGCTAATAATACCAATTGCTTCAATATTAAATTATGTCGTTATTATTACGAATTTGGGTCTACTACTTCGGATTTAACTTCATTAGCTGTTCCAGCTTCAACTTTAGTAGATACAGATTTGTTAACTGACGGGATTGCCAGAACCACCTTGTTACTGAATCAACCACTTACTATTAACGCGATAGCTAAAAATGTAAAGATTGGTAGTACTAGTCCCGCTGCGAATGATTCCAATACTTTTGAAATATACGTTAATGGCAATAACAACATCACTATTAATGCTACTGGTCGAAATGTCACCATAAACGCTTTTATCCATGCACCTCAAAGTACTTTAACGATTAATGGAAGTCAAAATGTCGTTATTAATGGTTCTGTTTGGGTCAAAAACTTCGTTAATAGTGCATCTGGTGTAACTATTTCCCCAGATACGATTAGCAGAGAAGCAACCACCGATAATTCTTCTACTTCGGGTAAAGGTTACGAGTTTTATAGCACAACATCCAGCAGAACTGCCAGACCGATAACTGGTAGCCCAACTAACTGGAAAACGGAGGAGGTAAATTAAACTGTTATGAATAAATTATTTAAATTGAAAGCAATATCTTCTAAAAAGTCGCCTGAAAAGTGCAATTTGCTATATAGAAGCCCCCTAAATCCCCCAACTTTGGGGGACTTTCAATTATTCTCCCCCCAGAATTGGGGGGGTGGGGGGGCAAAAGTCAGGAAAAATCTATTAAAAATAACTATTTTAGAATCTTCTCGCAAAGAAGCAGGTTTTACTACCTTGGAAATTCTTATTTCGCTTTTAATCGCATTAGGGTTTGTTGCTGTATCCATGCAAAGTTTGGTCTATGCAATGGCAATGAAAGTACAGGCACAAGAAAAGCAACGAGCTAATGAATTAATCCAAGAAGATATTGAAAGGATTAATCGATTAGGTAGCACTTTACCCACACCACCTGTAGCAGCTACTTGTAATTCAACAAATTATGCGGGTGGTTATGCTCAGGCACTCTGGACGCTTATTCCGACTGCAACTCAAACCAAAACTATTATCAAAAAAGTTAAATCATCAGATGGTTCAGTTGAAACTGGTGGCAAGCAACTAGCTTTAAGACGTTTTCATGTTAGCAGCACCATTAATAGTAATCCCTATCGAACCTTAAAGGTTGGCTATCAAGTGTGGTGGGGCTGGGATGGTACTAACTACAAAAACAAAAATGGCGGAAATGTTGCTGTTGGAAATGAACCGATCGCAGAAACTTATGTGGAGATCATACCTGATGTTGCTTTACAATGCCCGTAAATCTAGCTCTGGTTTTACTTTAATCGAAATGCTCGTCACCATTACTGTTGTTGGTGTAATTGCTGCGATCGCTGCTCCAAATTTTTTGGGCATGCTCAATCGTAATCGAGTCAATAACGCAGCACAGCAAGTTGAAGGTGCGCTAAAAGAAGCTCAAAGGCAAGCTATGCGTAGAGGTAAACCATGTTCTTTTAATGTTAATACTACTAATAGTACTATTTCTGGTGGATGCTTGTTAAGCAATAGAGAATTAAACACCAATAGTTACACAATTCAACTAAACTCTAATACAACCACAATTACTTTTTCTGGAAAAGGTAATATAACTGGAACGCCTTCCCCAGTTTTAGTTGTATCTATTCCTAATGGCACAAATTTACAAAGATGTGTAGTTATTGATAGTTTATTGGGTTCTCTCAGGTCAGGAGACTATTCTGGAACTATCCCCACCACACCTGTATCTACTAGTTGTCAATAAATACAATTGTTTTATATTACCAGATTAATAAACTACAGAAGATAATAATTCTAATGCAAGCAAAAAAGAGCGATCGCGGTTATACTTTGCCAGAATTGATGATTACTCTGGTTATTGTTGGTATCATTGCTGCGATCGCTTCTCCTTCTTTTATCGGTTTATTTAGTCGTATTAGATTAGAAGGATCTTTGCAACAGCTATTAGGCGCAATCAACGAAGCTCAAAGGCTAGCTATGGTTCGGGGTAAATCCTGTATAATTAATATTGATCGTAATACTAATAATATTAATGCCAATGCGGGCTGTTTATTAAGCGATCGCACCATTAATAATGAAATAAACATCCGCAGTAACTTTCCAGGCGCAACACCTAATATTATTTTTTCCTATAGAGGCAGCACCACCAGAATGGGTACTATTGTCTTATCTTCAGATCATACAGACTCGCAAAAATGCTTTGTGATTGCCTTGGGTACTGGAATCAAAAGAATTGGTGATTATAATGGCAGTAAGACTGGTGTAGTTTCTAGCAGCAACTGCGAGACAGAATAAAACCACTTTTTCAAAATTAGTGCGATGCCTTCGGCTAGCTGCGCGATCGCTGTACTAAAGCAATTTTCAATAATAATTAGCCTATATAATTAGTCTATATTAGGTGCAATAGTCTTAACCAAATAACCGATTAACAAAAATGCCTTCATACACATAGCCCGAATTAAAGCGGACTCTGAAAGTAGAATAAAGAAAATCGTCAAGAGAAAAAAGTAGCTTATACTTGGTACGTACTAAGTACAGCAAATCTTAAAAATTGTGATTGAATCGTTTGTATGTAAAGAAACTCAGAAAATTTGGAATGGTAATCGTTCCTCAAAATTACCAGAAAACATACAACACAAAGCATTGAGAAAATTACGTCAGTTAGATGCAGCACAAACCCTCGAAGATCTAAAAAATCCACCAGGAAATAGATTGGAGTCAATGAACTACTCACACTAAATCTTTGATAAGACATGAGTTTCTAGCTTCGCTGGGTGCTGCATTACCTTGGTCTTTCGTCCTCGGTCTTGTCTTACACTCCCTCCACTAGCAGAGACGGCTGTTCCATCCGTCTTTATAATTCTGATACCTTCTGCCCTGATATTTCGGCTTGCTGCTTCATCACGATCATGGATTTTGCTACATGAAGTGTTCAAGCAAATCCATTCTCTAATACTCAAATCCATTTTAGGAGTTTGAGTTAGACAATCAGGGCAGATATGGGAGCTAGGAAAAAATCTGTCAATCTCAACTAAACGTTTATCTTCACGCTCTAGTTTGTAACTTAGAAAATTTACAAACATCCCCCATCCAACATCAGATATTGCGCGGGCTAATTTATGGTTGCGCACCATGCCTTTTACATTGAGGTTTTCTACCACAACGACTTTGCTTATCTGGGTCAGTTTTCTACTTAGCTTATGCAAGAAATCCTGACGGGCATTACTGATACGCGCATGAACCTTAGCTACTAATTTTTTAGCTTTTTGTCTGGTTTTACTCCCTTCTTGATGAAGTTGTTCATGGGGGAAAGCCAAGGCGCGTTTTGAGTGGGAAGCTTCCCACTCAAAAGCCGCCGTCCCAAGATCACACTTCATCGCTTTTTGTTTTCGAGCTAATTTCTGTTGTTTACGAGCCAGATTTTTCTCATGCTTCTTGAAATGTCTAGGATTAGCATATTTACTAGTCTTACTTCCATCATGAGCTATGCAAAAATCAAGGATTCCTAAATCTAAGCCGATTATCTTGTCACCGTTGCCAGATATAAAACAAGCTTCTAATTCATAAACAACCGAAGCAAAATATTTGTCTGAACTATCTTTGGTGACGGTAACTGTCTTGATTTTACCAACATAGCGACGATCAAATACTGCTTTTACTAAACCAATCTTGGGTAACTTTATCCACTCATCAATAATTTTTACTGACTGAGGAAAACCAACAGACTGCTTACCATGCTTGGATTTGTATCTAGGAAACCCAGCTCGTTTTTCAAAGAAGTTAATAAAAGCACGAGACAAATTGAGTGATGTCTGCTGCAATGATTGAGAATAAACTTCGCTTCTCAACCATTCATGCTCTTGTTTTAGATCGGGCAGCAAA